>JAGDMC010000135.1 GCA_017860395.1 Bacteroidota bacterium
ATGACGATAAAAAAGGTTTGGTGAAATTTATATACCTTTGCCGCATGTATGTAAAACCAAAAAAGTCTCTGGGACAGCATTTTCTTAAAGATGAGAAAATTGCCCGCAGAATTGTGGATTCGCTTATCCTTCCTTCGGAAGAGCAACAACCCGGCGTAAAAACCCGTGTGCTTGAAATTGGACCCGGTACCGGTGTCCTCACAAAATTCCTTATTGAAGACAAGCGGGTTGATTTGTATGCTGCCGAAATAGACAACGAATCAATAGAATTCCTGAAAATAAATTACCCTTCGCTTGGCGAGAAACTTCTGGAGGGAGATGTTTTGAGGATGAACCTTAAAGCAGTCTTTCCGGAAGAATTCCATGTAATAGGGAATTTCCCATATAATATTTCATCTCAGATATTCTTTAAAGTGCTTGACAATAAAGAAAATGTACCTCAGGTTGTTTGCATGATACAAAAAGAGGTGGCCGAAAGACTTGCATCCCCTCCCGGGAAGAAGGCTTATGGTATTCTTTCTGTTTTGCTGCAGGCTTGGTATGATATAGAATATCTTTTTACTGTAGACGAAAACAGTTTCACTCCTCCCCCCAAAGTTAAATCTGCCGTTATCAGGATAACACGAAACAGCCGCACAGCACTTGAGTGTGACGAATCGCTTTTCAAGGCGGTAATTAAAACATCCTTTAACCAGAGAAGAAAGGCTATCAGAAACTCAATAAAGCAATTGCTCGAGGGGCGTCCTGCTCCGGACAGCTACCTGTTTGGCCAAAGGCCGGAACAACTCTCCGTTGAGGAGTTTATTGAACTTACCCGGCTCATTTACAACAAGTAATTATTTCGAGTTTATCGCTTCAACAGGATTGAGGTTGGCAGCAGTGTATGCAGGAAGAAGGCCGGCAACAATTCCTATTATGGAGGAGATAAACAAGCCCCTGAATACATTGTAGCCAGTAAGCTCCATTGGGAACGACTCGTTCCCGTGCAGAGCAAGAACCACCCCCAGAACCATCAGAATACCAATTGCTCCGCCTGCAAGTGCAAGTGCAGCGGCCTCGGCAAGAAACTGGGTGAGGATAATATATTTTTTGGCGCCAAGAGCTTTCTGGATACCAATAAGGTTTGTGCGTTCCTTTACAGAAACGAACATAATGTTGGCAATACCAAAACCGCCAATCAATATTGAAAAACCTCCGATAATCCATCCTGCCAGATTTATACCGCCGAAAATCGCCTTTGTCTGGCTGAGCAGAAAGGTCATTTCGTTAAGAGCAAAGTTGTCGTTTTGTTTTGGCTTGAGCCTTCGTATTGAGCGAAGCAACTGCCTCATCTCCTGAATGGACTCGTCTCTGTCTACGCCATCAATTGGTTTTATGCAAATCATGCTTTCTGTCCGCTTCACGTTCATAATTGTTGAAGCGAATGTATAAGAGATCAGTATTGAGTTGTCTGTATCGAAAATGTTTACAATACTCTCTCCGGCTTTTTTCTGTACGCCAATAACCCGGGCATTTGCGTTACCCACTTTGATTACTTTGTTGATTGGGTTCTCGAAACCGAAAAGGGCATTAGCCACCTCGTTGCCAAGGATAACAACCGGAGTAGACGATTGCGCCTCAAACTGAGAGAAGTAGCGCCCCCTGTCAATTTCGATATTTGCAATTTCGCCCCACTCATAGGTAGCAGCAGTAATGAATCCCGAATTAAAAGAAGCCCTTTTGTATGTAACGGTCCTATTTGTAAAAACTACAAAAGATGTAGCAGCGATTGTTTTGGACTGGGACTTGAGGAAAAGATACTCCTCATATTTGGGCATAGGGCGGTTCATGTATTCCCACCACTTATACTCTTCTCCTTCCGGCGGAGCAAATGGGAACTGCTGAACATAAACGGTATTTCCTCCAAAGCTGTTTAGCCCCGATTCAACATTCTTTTGCAAAGCACCTACAGCCGTAAAAACGGTTACAATTGAAAAGATTCCGATACTTACTCCAAAGAGAGAGAGAAATGTACGGAACTTGTCCCCTTTGAGGGATCCAAACGCAAATCTGATACTTTCAAATATCAGTTTGATAATCATAGTTATTCTTCTGTAGAGTTTTATCATAATCTCTCTTTTATAATCCTGTTTTCTTCTTTAAACTTCTTAGCTTGTCAAAGGCATCAAGCGGGGACATAGTGTTAATATCAATGTCTTTAAGCTCATCACGTATACTTGCCAGCAAAGGGTCGTCCAGCTGAAAAAACGACAACTGCAGAGAGTCTTCGTTTAAGGTGACTCTTCTTTTTTTCGAGCCCTCCTTCTCTTTTGATTCCAGTTGCTTAAGCACTCTTTCAGCTCTCCTTACAACATCATGAGGCATCCCGGCCATCCGGGCAACGTGAATACCAAAGCTGTGAGCAACTCCTCCAGGAGTGAGTTTCCGGAGGAAAATTACATTTTTGTCCACCTCTTTTACAGAGATGTGGAAGTTTTTAACCCGTGAAAAATGGTCTTCAAGATCGTTCAGTTCGTGGTAGTGCGTTGCGAACAATGTCTTTGCCCGGAATTCCGGATGTTCGTGTATGTACTCGACTATTGCCCAGGCAATGGACATGCCGTCATAGGTACTTGTTCCCCGGCCGATTTCATCAAGCAATATGAGTGACCTTTGTGACAGATTGTGCAAAATTGTTGCAGTCTCGAGCATCTCAACCATAAAGGTAGACTCTCCTCTGGAAATATTGTCCGACGCACCCACGCGAGTGAATACTTTATCTACGATTCCAATTTTTGCCGATGCTGCCGGAACGAAGCTTCCGACCTGTGCAAGGATAACGATAAGAGCCGTTTGCCGGAGCAATGCGCTCTTACCGGACATGTTTGGCCCGGTGAGAATTATTATCTGCTGACTATCAGAGTCTAAGAACAAATCGTTGGCTATATACTCCTCACCCGGAGGCATTAGCGTTTCTATCACCGGATGGCGCCCGGCCTCTATAACTATTGTGTTACTATCATTGATTACCGGCCTGTTATAATTATTTTGCTTAGCCAATTGCGAAAATCCTGTAAGAAGGTCTAAACGAGCTATAATTGAAGCATTTAGTAAAATAACAGATATGTTTTTTTGTATGACAGCCACGGTGTTGGCGAACATGGACTGTTCAAGAGCAATTATCTTTTCTTCGGCACCAAGTATCTTTTCTTCATACTCTTTTAGCTCCTGAGTGATATATCTTTCTGCGCTGACAAGGGTCTGTTTGCGTATCCACTCCTCAGGAACTTTGTCCTTATGGGTGTTCCTTACCTCGAGGTAATATCCGAAAACATTGTTGTAGCTTATTTTTAACGAGGAGATTCCGGTTCTTTCGATCTCCCTCTCTTCCATCTCCCTGAGAAACTCTTTCCCGTGGTGTGATATTTTTCTTAGCTCGTCCAGTTCTGAATTTATGCCGGGGCAGATGATGTCCCCTTTTCCAAACTGATTTGCAGGTTCGGGCAGAATCTCCCGGTTTAGAAGTTCAATGAGGGATGTGCAATTGTCAAGGCCGGAGGCCAGCCCGGTTAGATCGGAGGCTTCGGATTCCGGACCGCCTGCTGCAACATCGGCACTAATCTGTTTGATGGGAGCAATTTGTTCCAGCCCTCTTTTAAGCTGGACAACTTCCCTCGGAGATATTTTTCCCGCAGCGGCCTTTGATATTATTCTTTCCAGGTCGCCTATGTCCGAAAGGTGTTCTCTGAGCTTTTCCCGGTTATCGTTATCTTTATAAAGAATGTCAACAATATTGTGACGGGTATTGAGCTCTTTTATGCTTTTGACCGGCATGGCAATCCAGTTGCGAAGCAGCCTTCCTCCCATTGGGGAAGAGGTTTTGTCAATTACCTTAATGAGAGATGCTCCCTCATCGGCATAGCTTCCAAAAATCTCAAGATTGCGGAATGTAAATTTATCAATCCAGACGTACTCTTCTTCGTCAATTCGCGAGATAGAGCAGAGGTGGCCCAGAGAGTCGTGGCGCGTGAGGTCCAGATAGGAAAGAATGGCTCCGGCAGCTGTTACGGCCAAAGGCATGTTCTCTATTCCAAAACCTTTTAAAGAGGCAACATTAAAGTGGCTGATAAGCTTTTCGCGGGCAGAGTCGTAAACGAATGCCCATTCGTCCATTGCCGATACGTAAATGTCTTTTCCAAACCTCTCTTCAAATCCGCGCTGATAGCTCTTTTGCACAAGGACCTCCTTAGGGGCGAAGCTTGCAAGGAGAAGTTCTATATAGTTGAGTGTTCCGGATGCGACACGGAAAGCACCGGTAGAGATATCCAAAAACGCAATTCCGGCCATGTCCTTGTCGAAATGGACCGAAGCAAGATAGTTGTTTTCTTTGTTGTTGAGGAGTTGTTCGTTATATGCTACACCGGGAGTTACGAGCTCGGTAATGCCCCGTTTTACTATCTTTTTCGTTAGCTTGGGATCTTCGAGCTGGTCGCATATTGCAACCTTGTATCCGGCCCTCACAAGTTTAGGCAGATATGTGTCGATTGAATGGTGCGGGAAACCGGCAAGTTCTATATGCTGGGCTGCTCCATTTGCCCTGCGGGTAAGCACAATGCCTAATACTTTTGAAGCAAGAATAGCGTCCTCGCTAAATGTCTCATAGAAGTCGCCAACACGAAAGAGAAGAATAGCGTCGGGATATTTGGCCTTGATTGCCAAATATTGCTTCATCAGTGGTGTTTCTACTATGATTTTGTCGCCCTTCATTCTTACAAAAATAGACATATTTTGTTTCAAATCTCTATCTTTGTAGAATATCCCCA
>JAGDMC010000136.1 GCA_017860395.1 Bacteroidota bacterium
AAAGAGAAATCTGACATCATCCATTAATGACATTTTTTATAATGAAGATTTAGATGTGCCTATGCATTCAACACATTATGGCGATGCCGGATGGAGCTCGGAAGGGCATAATATCATTATTCACAGCAAATATGATTTATGGCAAATTGACGCATCCGGAGAGAAAGCTCCGGTTTGCATAACCAAAAATACCGGCAAAAAATCCGGGATAGAATTCCGATATATAAAACCCTCGAAAGCTGAGCGTTATATCAATTTTGACAATAATATCTACTTCGAAGCCTTTCAGGATAAAACGAAAAAAGCCGGGTATTATGTCCTGAATAAAACTGATGGACTAAAAGAATTAATCTTCTCAGACAATACATACGATAACTTTTTGCTCTCAAAAGACGGAACCTCGTGCATTTTCAGGAAAGGCAGCTTTGTTGAATATCCGGAATTATATTATTCCGATTCAAATTTCAAGGCAGTAAAAAAGATATCAGAGACCAATCCACAACAGAAAAATTATTTTTGGGGAACGTCTGAGATGGTTGAATGGGAAAGTTTTAACAAGGATACTCTAAAAGGAATCCTTTGTAAACCGGAGGATTTTGATTCTACAAAAAAATATCCGATGCTTGTCTATTTCTATGAAAAAAGAAGCGATAACCTAAACAGGTATAATGTTCCAGCTCCTATGAAATCTGTTGTAAACTGGTCATACTGCGTTAGTAACGGCTACATAGTATTCATTCCGGATGTTGTGTTCAGAAGCGGGGATCCGGGAGAAAGTTCCTATGATGCAATTGTGAGCGGAGTAACGGCCATGGTAGATAAATATGATTTTATCGATAAAGACAGAATAGGCATAAACGGGCACAGCTGGGGCGGATATCAGGTGGCATACCTCGTTACAAGAACCAATATGTTTAAAGCTGCCCTGTCCGGTGCCGCTGTTGTGAATATGACAAGTGCGTACGGAGGAATCCGTTGGGACAGCGGTAAAAGCAGGATGTTTCAGTATGAATACGGGCAAAGCCGCATTGGCGGAACTCTTTGGGACAAACCGCTTGCCTTTATTAATAACTCTCCGCTATTCTTTTTACCAAAAGTAAAGACTCCAATTTTGATTCTCCATAACGACAAAGACGGGTCGGTTCCCTGGGAGCAGGGTATAGAGTTTTTCATGGCACTGCGCCGGTTAGAAAAACAGGCATGGATGTTAAATTACAAAAATGAAAACCATTTGTTAAAAGAATGGAATAACCGGATAGATTATACAAAGAAAGTAATGGAATTCTTTGACTATTATTTAAAAGATGAGCCAAGACCTGGCTGGATGTAGATAACTCCAAAAAATGGCCTGAAAAGAACAAAAAAACACCTGCACGTCTTCGTGCAGGTGTTTTAATTTAAGTGCTGTGCCGCCCGGGATTAAGTCCCGGAGACTATCATTTAGAGATTTCGTGACTTTTCATTTCGCGTTTGGCTTCTTTTGCATGACGCTTTTCCTTAAGAGTCATTTTTGGCTCTTTCTTAGTTGACTTCTCTTTTAATTCTTTTTCTTTTGACATAATCCAAAATTTTAAATTTCCGAGTCTAAATTTAGCAATAATAACGATACTTTGTTCAGTTATTTTTGGTGTCTTGGGATTTGTGTAATATTGCAGTGTGAAAACCCAAAGTTTAGTAATTGACCTCCATATTGAAAAGATAGCAAAAGCATATCGCAGCTTTGCTCCGGCCGACTCTTTGATGTATCAGCTCGATTTGTTCGAGCGCACATTGCAGGCAAACCGGTTTCAGAAAGGCCGTAAAATTGATTTCGTACATGGTTCAGGGACAGGAACCCTGAGAGCCGAACTCATAAAAATCCTTCATCAGAAATTTCCGACATTCACGTATGAGGACGCCCCGTTTGCTTCTTATGGTTATCAGGGAGCGATAAGGGTTACTATTAAATAAATCAGGAAAAGATTTGCTTTTCAGCAAATGGTCAGCATTTTATCAGCATTTTGTGGGCAAATAAATTTATTTTAATTGATAGATTTGTTGTAACGAGACCCGCAGTATGATTCAATTTTTCACCATATACTCCCTCTTTTTCCTTGTAACAGCATTGGTTTCATTTTTTGGTGCATTTCTCGCATGGCAGAGAAGGAACGTAAAGGGAGCGTTAGAGATTGTTTGGCTGATGATTGCATCGGGAGCCGGAGCATTTTGGCTCATTTTCGAAACGGCAGCTCCCACAATGGCAGAAAAGATATTCTGGTCCAAAATGGAGTTTCTCGGAGGCATTTCCGTACCTGTTCTGTATTTCATTTTTATCTTAAGATTCACCGGTAAGGAAAAATTTCTCTCAAAAAAACATATTTTTTCATATTTTATTATTCCCATAATAACATTTGTTCTAATGCTCACCAATGAGAGTCATAATCTCATCTGGAGTGGATATTCTTCTATTTATGCAGATACAAACCTGATGGAATACTATCACGGTTTTTTTTTCTGGGTAGGATATGTTGCCTATAGTTACTTCCTGCTTATAATTGCCACAATACATCTGTTTCGTTTCATATTGCTCCATAAAAAGTCTTTCCGAACTCAGGGGTGGATAATTTTAATCGGAGGCGTTTTACCATGGAGCGTAAGTATCTTTTACCTGCTTGGAATAAATGTCACACCCGGCATGGATATAACCCCCGCAAGCATTACCATTAGCGGCATACTTATGATATATGCCATTTTTCACACCCGTTTTCTCGATTTGGCACCTATCGCCCGGGAAACCCTGTTTGAAACTTTACAGGACGGAATTCTGGCACTGGACGAGCAAAACAGGATACAGGACGTAAATGAAGCTGCTGTAAAATACCTCCGGATGCCGGGCAAAAATATCATTGGTCTTTATGCAGCTGAGGCCGGTGCTTTATCAACGGCTTTGTTAGACGAGTCAATTAAAGAGGAACTTTCGGAACCGGTGGAAATTCAGGACGGATACAGCCTAAAGACATTCAGAATAATAAAACAGCCCATACACGATCAGCCAGGAAGCAGGCTAATTGTAATCCGCGATATTTCCGACAGCGTAATTCGTCAGAAAGAACTCATAAAAGCCAAAGAGAAAGCAGAAGAGAGCGACAGGCTCAAATCCGAATTTCTTGCAAACATGAGTCACGAAATCCGCACTCCAATGAGCGGAATTCTTGGATTTACCGAGCTCCTCCGCGAACTTAAACTGCCCGAAGATGAACAGCAGGAATACCTCGCAATCATTGAAAAGAGCGGCACCCGCATGCTCAACATCATCAACGATATCATAAACATCTCCAGACTGGAAACAGGACTCATAAACATCAACCTCTCGGAAGTAAATATAAACGAGCAGCTGGACATTGTGTTTAAGTCCCTCAAAGCCCCTGCCAAAGAGAAAGGAATTAAACTCACTCTTAAGAAGGGCCTGTCTGCAGATGAGGCAGTAATCTTCACAGACAAAGAAAAGATTTGCTCAATTCTCACAAACCTTGCAAACAACGCAATCAAGTTTACCCCTTCCGGTTCTATTGAAATTGGCTGCGGCCAGAGACCGGACGGAATTGAGTTTTGGGTAAAAGATACAGGAATAGGAATCCCTGAGGACCAAAAGGAATTTATATTTGAAAGGTTCCGCCAGGGAAGTGAATATGTTGCCAAAAACTATGAAGGCGCAGGATTGGGGCTGTTTCTTGCAAAATCCTACGTGGAACTTCTCGGAGGCAAAATATGGGCAGAGAGCAAAGAAGGAAAAGGTTCTACATTCTTCTTTACAATCCCCTGCCCTGAATAACAGACTTAGCAATTATCAGTTAAAAAGTATGAGCGTACCCGAAATTAACGGTACCGGCTCCTGTATAACTCTGACCATTGGCGGCCACTTTCTGAACCGAAATAAACCCGTAATTTCCGCCACCTTCAACAAAAAGGGAGCTTTTCTGAGACAGTGTATATGAAAATCCGACTAAACAGTTGATTCCTACGTTGAATGTATGTAACTGGTCTTTAATATCTGTAGTAGCGTCAAAAGGTATTGGAGCAGGAAGAGGCAGCGGGATGGTTTTTGCTTCATCGGCATATATCAGGCTGGACCCGCTTGTATACTGATGTGCATTCAGCATAAAACCGGCAAACGGCCCTACCGCAGCATACACTTTTAACGGGAACGATTTGAACAGGTTCCAGCTGAATCTTGCCATAAGCGGAACAAGCAGATAATTCATTTTTGCTTCGCTCTTATAGTCGGCATATAAATACTGAACGCCAAACATTGCTGCCAGCGGAACCAGATCTCCCACTGGAACAAATGCCTGAATTTTATCTTTCACCCCTCCCTGTGAGGAGTATTCGGCACCAATGGAAACTGAGAAATGTTTGGTCATGTGGTACTCTCCGTAGCCGCCGTAAGTAGCGCCAAACCTTGATTCGTAACCGGAGCTCAATGGGTGTTCCGTGTCGCCGCCTGTAAGATTTGGGATGTTTAAACCGCCTTTAACGCCAATTGTGAAGTTTTGCGCAGAAAGAGAAAAAGTAAATCCTAAGAGGGATATTACCATCAAAATAATTACACTTTTTTTCATATTCTAACTATTTAAGTTATAAGTAATAATAAATTAAGTTCCTATAAAAATACGAATAATATTTTTAAGAGAGCAACAGATTGTAACCAAATTTGCCCCGGCTCAATTTTATTTTGTTGAAAATATTGTAAAATGGTCATACCTTTAGATCGTTAAACACCCTTACAAATTCCATTGGATGAGCGAAGTCAAA
>JAGDMC010000137.1 GCA_017860395.1 Bacteroidota bacterium
CTCTTTCAAAGCCCTGCCAAGATGTGTATGCGTGTTGTACCGTAGTAGATGAAATCAATAACGGCGGATTGAATCAACTATTCTTTAACTCAACTGGACAATTCGCAAATATGGGAGTCCTTAAACAAAATTTCTAGGTTTTTGAGGAAGATGATGTTTCGCAATCTTTAAAAGAAATCTGATACAGAGATAATCACAATAAAACCAATTGCTAACCACCAAGTAGAGTAGGGTGGCGATGGAATGGTTTTCTGCGAAAAACTTGTTGCGGCTGGGTATGGGCTTAATATGAGCGATCATCAAGTAATATCAGAATTGCGAGACGTACTGAATCGCAAATTTGTTTCATTGGAGGAATCACTGGAGGCAACAGGGTAACAATTTTAATGCCTTTGTTTGTGTATATAGACCAAAAACCAAAGTGTCTTTCTGGCGCTGAATAAAAACGAGGGCTGAAAATTGCACCCTTTAAAATTGATATGGCAGCCGTAGAGATTTTTGTGTAGGTTTGATTTTGATGCTCAAATGCCATGTAATTGGTGCAAAAGTTTACTATGTGATGAAGTGAAGATAATAAGCATTAATAAATTGAAGGGAGGATTTCTGTGGACGTTCAAACAGTTTTACAGGAACTTGAATTATTGGGTTCGGAGCGAACAAAAAAAGTATATATGCAACAGGGTGCGCACGAACCTCTTTTTGGAGTTGCAACAGGTGCGATGAAGCCAATCGCCAAGAAAATCAAGACAAATCAGGTACTTGCGGACGAGCTTTATGCTACTGGTAATTATGACGCCATGTATCTTGCTGGTATGATTGCAGACCCAAAAGCCATGACCGAAGTGGATTTTAACAGGTGGATGGAAGGCGCTTATTTTTACATGATTTCAGATTTTATCGTGGCTGTAACGCTTGCGGAAACAAATTTTGCGCAGGCTGTTTCCGACAGATGGATTGCAACCGACAAAGAATTGTATGTGTCCGCTGGATATAGCTGTTATTGCTGGCTGTTGGGCAACCGCAAGGATGAGGAGTTTGACAGAGAAAAGCTGAGTACTATGCTCGAAACGGTGGAGAAAACGATTCACAGTAGCCCTGACCGAACCAAATACGCCATGAATAATTTTGTGACAACCGTAGGTGTTTCCTATATTCCGTTACATGAAAAAGCGGTATCTGTAGCAAACAACATCGGAACTGTAGACGTGTTCAGGGGCAAAACTAAATGCAGTGTCCCTGTGGCAGCTGATGAAATCCAAAAGGCGGTGGATAAAGGTAGGCTGGGATTCAAGCGTAAAAACGTCAGGTGTTAGACTCTAATTTTATGCCGGAAAGCCGCATAAATAAAGGGTTTTCCAACAAATGGGGGAATAGCTCAGCTGGGAGAGCGCTTGAATGGCATTCAAGAGGTCAGCGGTTCGATCCCGCTTATCTAAACCAGAAAACAATATGCCACAAGGCCAAAAACTTGCGGCTTTTATTTACTCATTTTGCATCGTCTAAGACGGTGTTTTTTCTATTTTTGCACCTTTTTTAAAAGTGCACCCATCTTGGGGACAGATCCTACCTATCGTTAAAAAGTATAGGTATCGTTAAAAGGTTTGAGGAATCGTTAAAAATTTACAACAAAAGGAGAGTGCCGGGACAAGAATCATTCCGTCTGTCTAAACGGGAGCAATAAGGATAGAACTTAAAAGATAATCAAAACCAGTGATGCTGTAGTCAATTAACCCTCGAAAGTAGTCACATATAGTAAATTATGGAAATATACTATTGGTACAAGTACAGATTTCTATAATAAAGTCGATGAAGTTGCTTTGGAGGGAAACGTATGTTGTATTGGAACCAGGAATATGAATGTATGCCGAGAAGCGAAATGATTGTAGTCCAAACGGAAAGACTAACAAGTACCGTTAACAGGGTTTATTGCAATGTGCCATTTTATCGTGACAGGATGCAAAAGGCCGGAATTGAGCCAGGAGATATAAAATCATTGGAGGACCTAAAAAAACTTCCCTTCACAAACAAAGAGGATTTGAGAGACACTTATCCCTACGGGATGTTTGCAGTACCCATGAGTGATATTGTGAGGATACATGCATCTTCCGGAACTACAGGGAAGCAGACGGTTGTGGGCTATACACGGGGGGATTTGGATTCCTGGTCTGAAGTTGTGGCAAGATCATTGTGCAGCGCAGGAGCCAATAAGGAGTCCATTGTACAGATTGCTTACGGATACGGCTTGTTTACCGGGGGGCTCGGACTTCACTATGGCGCTGAAAAAATAGGTGCATCTGTTATACCTATTTCGGGTGGCAATACCAAGCGGCAGTTAATGGTGATGAAGGACTTCGGAACTACTATCCTGGCATGTACCCCATCGTATGCCCTTAATATGGCGGAAACAATGGAGGAAATGGGAATCCGCAAAGGCGACCTGAAGCTTAAGGCCGGAATTTTTGGCGCAGAACCGTGGTCCGGTAATATGAGGAAGGAAATAGAGGAGCGCCTAGGTATTATGGCAATTGATATATATGGCCTTAGCGAAATAATGGGGCCTGGAGTATCTGTCGACTGCACCTACAGGAATGGCCTGCACATCCAGGAAGACCATTTCATACCTGAAATTATTAATCCCCAAACCCAGGAAGTGCTGCCCGAAGGGACAACCGGAGAGCTTGTCTTCACCACCATAACCAAAGAAGGAATTCCGCTCATCAGATACAGGACACACGATGTATCCTCGCTGAAATATGAAAAATGCGAGTGCGGGAGAACCCTGGTTAGAATGAGTAAGGTTGCCGGAAGAAGTGATGATATGCTTATAATTAGAGGTGTAAATGTGTTCCCATCTCAGATAGAGAAGGTACTTCTGCAAACCGGTGAAACTGCGCCTCATTACCTTTTGATGGTAGATAGGGTTGATAATCTGGATATACTGGAGATATGGGTAGAAATGTCACAGAACATGTTCTCGGATAAGGTCAGGAAAATCGAAGAGCTTGAGGTGAAAATCAGAAAAGATATCGTCAGTACACTGGGCATTCACGCAAAAGTCAGGCTTGTAGAGCCTAAGACCATAGAACGAAGTGAAGGCAAAGCGAAAAGGGTCATCGACAAACGAAGGATATAGTCGTTCTTATTTTTACCAGGGAGGGCATACAGCCCTCCCTGCACTACTGGTGCGCCACGAAGTGGTTCCAAGGTGAGGCCTATCTAATACGTTTTGCAGATGACTATGTCGTATGTTTTCAGTACAAGAGGGATGCCGAGAATTTCCAAAAGTATATTATGAAGAATGGCTATGTCAAGTTAGAAAAAGAGAACCCAACATGTTTGTACATTGGGCTCTCTGTGAGAAATTTTAGTATGAGTGAATGATAGGAGTCGTATGAACCGAGAGGTTCACGTACGGATCTGTGAGAGCCTTGGGGTGAAACTCCCCGTGGCTACTCGACTGGAAGGGCGGTTTTACAGCCTTCCATCAATTCACTTTTCATCTTGTTCAGGAGTTTCTCAAGAAACTTTCCGTCGATGGAACCTTTGTAATATCCGGTTCCAAGCGTCAATATCCCGTTATAGCTGGATGCGACAATCATAAGTCCCGGTGGACTTATTACCGGCGGAATAACATAAGCGTCATTGACTTCATGCTCACCAAATTTTATTAAAGACTTTGAAATAAGGCCTAGGTTTGACAATCCCGGAGAGCAAAAAAAGCTTTTTTGCGACAAGATTTCGGAGATCTTTGACATGAATCTGGAAAAAGCCAGAAACTGATGGAAAATGAAGATTTCTGCACGTTCTGCACCTGAAGCACACTCAGAACCCGGGTTTGCGTTTTTTTTGCGATTCATCACGGAAACTACCCTGGATAATGTTCCCTCAAAGGATTCACCGTGAATTCTTGGAATCCTCAAAATAATTCCTCCTGAAAAATTCCGGATTGCCTGAGCTTTGTTATCAGGGAGGTAGCGGCGCAAATCCACTGTAACGCCGATATCCATAGGAATTCCGTATGGAGGCCGGGATAATTTAAACATTGCCCTGTACATGGCGGCAAGTATTAAATCATTAATTGTAGCGCCCCGTTCTTTTGCATACCTGGACAATATATCCAGCTGCCCTGCGGGGAGCCTGCAAATCACAAAGGGAGTGACATTCTTACATCCTCCAGACTTCCATGGGAAAGCCCAGACGGTCCTGGGACTTGCTACTACTGAATTGTCAAGTTCCGGGTTTTCTATGCCAAGGGCATTTAATACCCGTTCATGATCTTCCCTGCTGCGCACGCTTGGTTTTGGCACATACTCCCCATTTTCGCAGTCGATACAGGAATAAATATGCGCCAGAAGATGGACGTATTCCTTTGTTCCGGCGCCATCAGTGCATGTGTGGTTAAGCTTAATACCTATAGTGTCATACTCCTGCGAACGTATGAGTTTTACTTTAACCATAGGGTCATGGTCCATATCCAGGCGGCTCTCCAAAAACCGTTGGACAGCATCTTCCACGTTGGTGGTCTCCTCCATGGAGCAGAACTCTGTTTTATCAATATCCTCCAGCCGTTTCCAATATGGAGGGTCATCCTCAACAAACCGGCAGCCCAGAACTGGCTCAGCATCAACGGATAATCTTACTGCTCTTGACAGCTTGTCGAAGTCTATTCTGCCATCCAGCTTCATTATAACCTGGATCTGAAAATTTCCCATTCCGTACCGGGCTACATAATTGCCAAAATCATGAGCGTACGCGGGCATAATATCCGATCC
>JAGDMC010000138.1 GCA_017860395.1 Bacteroidota bacterium
CAATACGCACAGGAACGCCTTTTAGCTCCCACTCTGCAAATTTAAATCCGGAGCGAAGGTTGTCGCGGTCGTCAATTTTGGATGTAATATCCATTTTTGTCAGACCAGCCTGAATATCCTTCATTCTTTCGATTATTCTATCATTCTCCTCATCGGTCTTAAAAATAGGCACCATTACGACATGTATTGGTGCAAGTTTTGGAGGAAGAACAAGCCCGTTGTTATCGCTGTGCGCCATTACAAGGGCTCCCATCAGTCTGGTGGAAACTCCCCACGAGGTTGCCCACACATATTCAAGGCTTCCGTCTTTACTCTGATACTGAACGTCAAAAGCTTTAGCAAAATTCTGTCCCAGAAAGTGTGACGTACCTGCCTGCAGAGCTTTCCCGTCCTGCATGAGAGCCTCAATACAAAGTGTATCAAGGGCGCCCGCAAATCTTTCGCTTTCGCTTTTGCTTCCTACAATTACTGGCATTGCCATGAACTCTCTGGCAAATTGCGCATAAACCTGAATCATTTTTTCTGCCTCAATAATTGCCTCCTGCCTTGTAGCATGGGCTGTGTGACCCTCCTGCCATAGAAATTCCGCAGTGCGCAAAAACAAACGCGTGCGCATCTCCCATCTTACTACATTTGCCCATTGATTAATAAGGATAGGCAAATCCCTGTATGATTTTATCCAGTTCTTGTATGTACTCCATATAATAGTTTCCGAAGTAGGTCTTACAATAAGTTCTTCTTCAAGTTTTGCATCGGGATCCACAACAACTCCGGGGCCGTTTGGGTTGGCCATGAGTCTGTGGTGAGTAACAACTGCGCACTCTTTGGCAAACCCCTCAACATGTTCTGCTTCCTTGCTAAGAAATGATTTTGGAATAAAAAGAGGAAAGTAGGCATTCACGTGTCCTGTCTCTTTGAACATTTTATCCAGCTGAGCCTGCATTTTTTCCCAGATGGCATAACCATAGGGTTTGATAACCATACACCCTCTAACAGCCGAATTTTCAGCCAAATCTGCCTTGGTTACCAGATTATTATACCAAAGTGAATAGTTTTCCTCCCTGTTAATTATATCTTTTGCCATTTACGTTGTATTTATGTGCTGTTTATGTTGATTTTATTTGTTTTCGGTACGATTTTTGCCTATATTTGTAACAAGGCACAAAAGTACAAAATAATATTAAAACACAGGAGGTGTGAAATGAAAAACAGTTTTTATATCCTGCTAATCTTTGGATTCGTTATTAGTTCTTGTGGCACTTCTAAACAATACACATCTTCGGAATACGGAGATGCTATCTACAACAATTCCCCTGAAAAAATTATTGCTCTCAGCACTGCTACTGATGAGGGCGTGGCCAATCTCAAACAAAAGACAAAAGAACTTGGAAGGACAACCGTTAACGGTTACGATGCCAAAGTTATCTATGTCAACGATGAGGGAACGGCAGATATTGTGGTTGACGGAGAGAGTTCCTATCTTATTCTCGACTCAACTATGTCTTTCGAGGAGAGACTCACTAAATTCAGATCTCCCAATTATAATATAAACATATACATTTCCGACCGTTGGGGCTGGGATGACAGTGATTACTACAGTCCATGGTGGTATATGAGCAGCAACCCGTGGTTTTACAGAAACAGAATGGAACGTTACTACGGATCAAGTTTCTATTATGACTGGTGGGGCAGTCCGTTCAGCAGGTGGGGCAACAGATATTACGACCCGTGGAATTATGGCTATAACGGATACTATGGCTACAACAGTTGGTATGGCAATTACGGTTATGGATATTATGGATATCCTTTTAACAGATACTACAACACTTACGGCTATTATGGCTGGTACGGCAACTATTACGGAGACAAATACGGTGACTGGTATAGCGGAGGCGGACACTCAGGAGGACATTCTTCCGATCGTTCCCGCTACGTTGGAAAAAGAGTGGATAATTACAGATCTCCGGGAAATGACAACAACGGACCTTCAAGAGGTGTTGTAAAAAATAACCCACGTATCGAACAAATCGGCGGAACAAGAGTTGGTAACACTCCTAACAGAGAAGGAAGCTCATACAGGAGAGAAAACAAGACAGGAACTTCCGGTATAATTCATAATACAGGTGTGGTTTCTCCAAACCGCTCAACAGGACAAACAGAAAGAACCGGAACAACTTACCGCCGTCCATCTTCAGAGGCAAGGATAAATTCAACAGGAAGTCAGGAGAACAGGGGTAATAGCAATGTAACCCGTACAGAAAGTTCATACAGGAGAAGTTCTGTTTCGGTTGAATCATACCGTGGAGGAAATTCACAATCGGTATCTTCCGGAAGGAGCGCAAACTCTCCTTCGAGAAGTTCATCATCTTACGAAAGAAGTTCTTCATCCTATGAAAGGAACAGCAACTCTGCCGGCAGTTCAAGTGTAAGAAGCAGCAATTCCGGCAGTACAAGTTCAAGCAGTACCGGCAGCACCAGCAGCAGCTCATCATCCGGATCAGGCTCAACATACCGCAGGTAACTTATAAATATCAATTATGAAAAAAAGTTTATTGATTTTATCATCGATACTCCTTGTTACAGCAGTATCGGGGCAGAGTGTAAATGATGCTCTAAGAATTTCCCAAAGACCGTATGTCGCAAGTGCATCTTTATTTTCACAAAATTTTTATGAAGGTACGGCACGTACAGCAGCAATGGGTAACGCATTTATCTCTCTTGGGGGAGATGTGGGAGCCATAAGCATCAACCCTGCGGCTTCAGGTATTTACAAGTATTCGGAATTTTCAATTACTCCGTCGGTAAACGCCTACAGGTCTACTTCGGATTATCTGGGAACAGCTGTAAATAACAACCTTGCAAGCTTTGGTGTCTCTTCGCTTGGATATGTGGGCTCTTTTAGCAAGTATAACAAATCGAGAATGGGTTCTAATTTCAACCTCTCCTTTTCTATAAACAAACTGAACAATTACAACAGCCGTTTCTCTGCAAGCGGAAGAACAAACCAGTCAAGCTGGTTGTCTTCTGTTGCCTACGGAGCCGATGGCACTCTTGGAACAGAACTTGATATGACCAACAACAATGAATATCCGTTCAGCATTGGCGTTCCATGGAGGTCAGTTCTTGCATACAATGCTTTTTTAATTGACCCTCTTCCTGACTCTGATGATACATATTTCGGTGCAACAGAAAATCTCGTTGGAACATCAATTGTAATTGGCGGAGATTTGGACCAGAATTTTACCAGGGAAACAAACGGCGGGCTTTCGGAATTCGTAGTCAATCTTGGAGGCGGAATTGCAAACAAACTCTTTTATGGAGTGAATATTGGAATCCAGTCCCTCAATTATACAGACAGGCAGATTTACAGCGAAAGTGCAGTTAACCCGGCTCTCTTTAATTCCGGATTTGACAGTTTTGAACACACATACAGCCAAACAACCACAGGAGTAGGTTTCAATGCAAAACTCGGTATAATATACCTGCCGGTTAAGGGCCTGAGAATTGGAGCAACTATTGCCACCCCTACTCTTATGACAATTTCCGATGAGTGGGAAGAAAAAATAGTTTCAAACTTCATAAACCCTTCGGAAACTTATACAAAAAGATCATCTATCGGAGACTATAACTACAATCTTATTACTCCAATGCGCGTAGGTTTTGGCGCATCAGTTGTAATTGGAACAGTTGGAATCCTGAGTGCAGATGTTGAAGGTGTTGGTTACAACTGGATGAAATTAAGCGATAACTACGGCAATTCAAATCCGTTTGACGGTACGGGAGGAGAAAACGAAACAATCAGCAATGACTTCCGTTTTGCTAAGAACTTCCGCTTTGGCTTTGAAGTTAAACCCGTTCCTCAGCTTGCTTTAAGAGGAGGATACTCGTTCTACCAAAGCCCTGAAACCGGCGGCCTGGATAACCACTTCGTTTCTGTTGGTGCAGGTGTAATTTCCAAAAAAGGATTTTTTGGCGACATAGCAGTTATTCACAAAGTAAAACAAACTGAAAGTCTGAGACTTTATGCAGATGTTCCCGGATCAACCGCTCCGGTTGGATCTTTGGAAAACAGCGCTTTAAGAGTGATGCTTACTTTCGGATTCCGTTTCTGATAATTCTTCTCTTCAATCAGAGATATGAAACGGTATCGGGGCCTTCGTTAAACAGAAGGTCAACAATAGAAAGATTGGCAATAAAACCATATTTATGGGCAAATACCTGATGGTATTGCCCATTTTTATTTTGCAGTGGCGACGGTCGCTTTGGATGTATCGCATCTCTTAAATCAACCTCATGATTCTCATAAGAGCCGGTAAGCGATATCTCTCTGTTTATTCCGGCAAGATTCAAAAGCATCGTTGTGAGTTTAAGATTAAAATCAAAGAGATATTCAATGTCCTGTGACTTGTAAAATGGTTCAAAATCGTCCTGATAATACTCGAAAAACGGGGACATCCTGTAGGCTGATAATATTGCCATCCAGTGTTGTTGCTGCCACTTCCTTGAATAGTCAATTTTAACTTCTCTCACAGGCACAGAGTGGCCATTATCGCGCATGACTGGGATTACTAAAGACAAAAGGCCGTTGGCACTGTATATGTGACAACGGCTTCTGTAACTTTGTTTCTGATAATTTTCAAACTGTTCTATACTGCACTTTGACGAACCGAGAATGGAGCTGAAGTAGTCAATAGGAGGCAAATATGCTGTTGACAGAACAATCTCACCAGTATTACTCTTCGAGTTCATCTACAGA
>JAGDMC010000139.1 GCA_017860395.1 Bacteroidota bacterium
AATATTAATGGAGAATCCATATATGGGTTGAGTGTTCCTACAAGAGGCAGTGCAGAATAGCGGATAAACAATACCTTTTTAAAATTGCGGAGCAGGGGAAATGATTTGGTGTAAAGTTTCCTGTCTCCAATTTTGGCTTCAGCTATTGTCCCTTTTTTGCGGACGAAGTCGAAATCAAGCATGTTGACAAGGAATAATCGCTGAGGATTTTCGATGCAATTCCCAACCGGGGCAAGAAAAGGAAACCGGCCTGGGCTCGTTGTATTTTCTTTAATTATCAGTTCTACTTTGCGATTTTGTGCATCTGTAAAAGCACAGTTAACATTTACTCCTTTGTCTGTTATTTCAAAACATGCCGGTTCCATGACTGTTTCTGCAAAATCGCCTACTCCTGCACCAATTAAAATGTTGTTTATATCAACATTAACACCTTTTTGCCAGTACACATCTACTTTCTGGTCTTTCCTATAACGAAGAATCCGGATGCCTTTTCCATTAACCGAATCATTAAATAACTGAGGCTCGAGGCATGTATACTCCGGGTCACCTTTGAAGTCGGCAACAAGGAGGTGTTCCATTGGGTCTATTCCGAGCTTTATAGGAAGGACTATTTTATTTTTCTGTAATTCCATTCCGTTACTAATTCCTGAGGTCGGTAATCATTTGTTTTATTGCATCCTCTTTCAGATTTGAAACGGATGCAGAAACTTTAGCTATCTTTTTTGTTATCCATGCATCAATAAAATTCATGTTTTCAAAGATGAATTCGCCGCCTACCATTTGTTTAGAAATTGCGTGGTTGCGGAGCAGTTCCGGAAATTCCGTCTCGAACTCTTTCTGCAGTTCTTTTTCGTTGGAGCCGCACATATATAGTGCTAAGCGCTTTTGCAGGAGTGTAACAGTATGTTCCTTCATAAAATCCTTTACCTTACCGCTAAGTCTCCCTTCATGAATTGATCCTCCAACTACGATTGTATCGAATTGGGATAAATCCGGATTCTGATGATTTTTCAGACTGATTAACTGAACATCCTGTCCCGATAGCCCGTCACGAATAATTCCGGCCACTTTTTCTGTTGTGCCGTGTTTGCTTGAGTAAATAATTGCTGTTTTCATTTTACATGTATTGATTTGATGGTGCAAATGAACAACAACGGCACGTAGACGAGGTATCAGTAAGCGGAAAAGAGGTCTCAGGAAAGGGAATGTGCGTTAGAAATAAGGCTCAGTTAATTAAGACTTTGTTTGAACTCTTTGGGTGTAAGTCCGGTAGCGTTTTTGAAGACTCTGTTAAATGTGGCCTTCGAATTAAATCCGCAATTGTATGCAATTGCGATAAAGGTGTAGTTTTTGTTTTTTTCCAACCTGCACTCTTTTTTAAATTCTTCGATCCGGTAGTGATTTATGAAATCGTAAAAATTCATGTTCAGGTTATTGTTGAGTGTATTTGACAGACGGTCCGGGCTGGTTTTGAGAGCAGAACTTAATGTTGCCAGATTTACATCGGGATTGAGGAACGGTTTCTCTTTTTCCATCGAACCCAAAAGATTCTCAATAAAGAGTTTTTCCGATTCGTCCAGATTTTTTTGTGAAGAAGGTTCGGGAACAATTTGTTCCAAATCAAAGGGGATTGAATGATTTGCAAATAAATTCACCTGCCTGTGCCCGTAAAGCCCCAGAAACAAGACATATATTGTAGAAAATGCAAAACTCATGAACTGCATTTCGTAAAACGATTCAAACGGTTTGAAAAGCGAAACGAAGAAAGTGCCATTGACGATAAAATAAAAGGTGATTGATGCAATAAGAAGGATACGCAGCCAGTTTAAGTTTATATCGTTAAGCTTTGAGAAGTAATTTTTTAAATGGCCGTTGTATTTCCTTATAAGTATCAGCCCCCAGCCAAAATATACCAGCGGAGACACAACGATTAGTGTCATAAACACCGGATAGGAGAGGAAATGTACAAACTCTTCGTTGGAGGCTATGTCTATTTTTTCGGCAGCCGGCAGGAAAAAAAGTTCAATGGAATGTTCTGTCAGCATAACCAAAAAAGGCAGGAAATGGAGCAGATATATCGGTTTAAACCGGAACTCGCGAATTGTAAAAGATTTAATATAAAACCATAACAGCGGTCCGTGCAAAAGAAGAAAAGGAGGTGCAGTAAAGAGCAAAAACGGATACGGATAATTGTTTTCCCGGTTATATCCCTCCATAAACGCCAGAGACATTGTCAGGGAGAGGAGAAGAAAGAAGAGAGCCAGAATTTTGTCCGGTAAAAATTTCTGCTTTTTGAAAAAAAGGAGCAGCAATGCAAACGTAAAAGCCTCGAAGGCTCCAAAAAGAAGTAAATATTTCATAATTGGCATTTGTTCCTGTCCGCAAATATACTAAAAGAGCTATATTAACAGCTATGTACAGTATTATTATAAAGATTCTTTATATACTTTTGCAATACTAAAGTATAACAATCATGAGGTATCTTAAAATTTTCTTAATCGCTGCAGTATTTGCACTATCGTCGCTATTGGCAAATGCACAAAAATCGGATAGAAACATTCCTGAATCAGTTATTTTAAACGCTAAGTTTTCAAGAGATCTTGTATGGGATGTCCAGCGTTTTCCAATTTTCCCGATATACGGAAGGGAGTGGAAGTTGTCTGGTCTTAAGTCGCCTTATGATGCCGATTCAAGAATGCCGCTTGACTGGGGGCGTTTCAACAGCCGTTATCTGATGTTTGATATTGAAGTTGATTACTCAAACCGTCCGGGTTCGTTGTTTGACGAGAGGACAGGCCGGAAATATTCTGTTACACTCAACCTGTATGATACCGATGGCCGTTTTATTAAGAGGGTGTCCAGATGGGGGAACCTCATGGGCTTTGGCTCTGCCGGGTTTATGTATGAGCAGGAGGGAAGGTTTGGAACTTTTTTCTCGGTGTCGCATAAAAGAGAGGGAGACATAATTATATACCGCCCGGAACTCATCAAGGCAACAAATCTGTCGGATATAATGAATGTGGGCCGTGACAGCGGAAGGGACCAGTATGGAAAAGACGGTTACAGAGGCGATGACCATAGGAATGATGGCTACAGAGATGACCAAAAGAAAGATGATTACAGAAATGATAATCAGGGAAGATATGGTAACGATCAGGACAAAAGAGACGGAGGATATAAAAACGGAGACTATAGAGATGATGTCAGAAATTTAAAGCTTACATTCAAAAGATTCAGCGAAGAGGGGGACCGTTACCTCAAAGAAGCGATACGCAGAGAATATCGTGGCGATTGCGAAATTGCCGACTGGAACGACCTAAAGGCAATTATGAATATTGATGGCTGGATTTCACATATGAAGTTAAGAAGAGGTCAGACATTTATGGTTACAAAAAGCGGCAGGTTTACATACGGCGATAAAAGACAATACTTTGTTCTTTACTCTCCTTATGGCGAACTCCCTACCGGTTTTCTCATTCACGATAAGATAGCCAACAAGCTTTATCTTGGTTCATGGTATGGCGAACCAAGACAGGTATTGGTAAAGGACCGCCGGAGCAACTAATTTCTAAAAAAATATCAGAAATGGTTTCACTGCTTATATCTGCTTTAATTATCGGTTCTTTTGGCCCCGGTGATGCAACCGTTGTTTACAAGGAAAAATGCAGGGAGATTGCTGCGTCGGCCAAGATTCCGCTCATTCAGCTTGAGTATAAATCGGGAAAGAAAACGATTTCATTCGAATCTGCGCAATTTGAGTATGCAAAGGAATCTCCGGACTGCAATACTGTATTTCAGGCAGCTTCTCTAAGCAAGCCGGTATTTGCATATATAGTTTTGAAAATGGCCGACAGAGGCGAGATAGACCTTGACAAACCATTGTTCAATTATACCGATATAGACCGTTTTACAAACAAGGATCTGGCAAAGCTGCTCACAGCGCGGATTATCTTGTCCCATAAATCAGGTTTAGACGACTGGGCAGCTGCCCCGTCTTCGGATGCATGGCCTTCATCAAAGATAGAGTTCATGTTTCGCCCCGACTCTTGTTTCGGTTATTCGGGTGAGGCTTACGCTTTTTTACAGCGGGCAGTCGAAAAAATCAGAGGAAAGTCGCTTGAGGAGATTGCCGTAGAAGAGGTTTTTGTTCCTTTTAAGATGACAAACACCAGTTATATATGGAAGAGCAGTTATGACACTCAGGCTGCTCCGGGTTATAACGACAAGGGTGAAAACAGAGGACAGGGACGACACCCGCGGGCAAACTCGGCCTATACGCTCAGAACTACAGCGGCAGATTACTCAAAATTCCTTACAGTCCTTGCCAACGGAACCGGGCTTAAGCCGAAAACCCATAAAGAACAATTGGCTCCTGCCGTTAATGCCGTGTATAATCTTGGCAAAGAGCGGCCTTGCGACAAATACATATTCTGGGGGCTGGGCGTAGGCATTGAAAAGAATCCCGAGCTCGGCGATATAATATTTCACTGGGGCGATAACGGCAACTTCAAAGCCCTCTTCATAATCGTTCCTGCCCAAAAGGGACGTCCCGCAAGTCACCTTGTATACTTCACCAACAGCTCGTTCGGTCACGACTTAATCAATCAGTTAGTGCCGCTGTTCTACAATATTAAGGAGCCGCTGCAAATCAGCGCATGGATTAACGACTAGTTCCCTTCCCGGCAAATTAGTTGGATACTAGATGGTTGCTAAAAACAAACAGACATAATGTCTGTTTGTTTTTAG
>JAGDMC010000140.1 GCA_017860395.1 Bacteroidota bacterium
AATATCATGAAAAGGCACAAAAAGCGCTTGCTCCTGAATATTTTACGGAAAAACAGAGAGAGCGTCTCATGGAATTTGCAAATCTTTTGTTGAACAGGGAGAAGTAAACTCTGTTATAGCTTGAGATAATTTAAAACGGGAAAATGAGAGTAAAAAGTTCGGAAATTGAAATAATGGCTCCTGCAGGCAATTTTGAAAGCCTGAGAGCTGCCATTCAGGGCGGGGCAAATTCAGTTTATTTTGGAGTGGGTCATCTTAACATGCGTTCCCATTCAGCAAATAATTTTACGGTGGAATCTCTGTCCGGGATTGTCCAGATATGCAGGGAAGCAGGAGTGAAGTCATATCTTACTCTCAATATTGTAATATACGACGAAGACATTCCCGCTATGCACGAAACAATAGATGCCGCAGTTGCAGCAGGGGTTTCAGCGATAATTGCATCTGATATGGCCGTGATTCTCTATGCAAGAGAAAGGGGAATGGAGATTCATATATCTACTCAGCTTAATGTGTCAAATTCCGAAAGTCTCAGATATCACTCAAAATTTGCGGATGTGATTGTTTTGGCAAGGGAGCTGAATCTAAACCAGATAAGAGAGATAAAAGAGACTATCGACAGAGAAGAAATCAAGGGGCCGTCGGGCGAGCCTTTGCGGCTCGAACTGTTTTGCCACGGAGCGCTTTGTATGGCCGTTTCCGGCAAATGCTACCTTAGTCTTCATGAGTATAATGCTTCTGCAAACAGAGGATCGTGTTATCAGCTGTGCCGGCGCTCGTACGAGGTTACCGACAGGGAAACCGGCCGGTCGTTTGAAGTAGACAATAAATATATTATGTCCCCCAAAGACTTGTCTACTATCGCATTTGTGGACAAAATAATTGATGCGGGAATAAGAGTATTTAAAATAGAGGGGAGAGCGCGTTCGGCCGAATACGTAAAAGCCGTTTCAGCTGCATACAGAGAGGCCGCCGATGCAGTGTGTGAGGGAAGATATACTCCGGAACTGATTCTTTCACTTGAAAAAAGAGTTTCGGAAGTTTTTAACAGGGGCTTCTGGGACGGATATTATCAGGGAGCGAAACTGGGAGAGTGGAGCAATGTTTACGGAAATAAAGCAACAAAAAAGAAAAGATATATAGGAAAAGTGACCAACTTTTTCAGTAACCTGTCTGTAGCCGAGGTACTCATCGAGACAGGAGAGCTTAAGCCGGGAGATGAAATCCTTATTGAAGGGCCATCAACAGGTGTTTTGCAGCACATCGTAACAGAGATAAGAACCGATCTCACTCCCGTTGCCAAAGCGGTAAAAGGAGAATACTGCTCAATTCCGGTTCCTGCGGGAGAGAAACTTCGCCGTTCCGACAAGGTGTATCTGTGGGAAGATGCCGGAAATGCAGCAAAGCACCCAAAGCACATTTAGTTCGTAAAATCTGATGGAACAAATACACGACGAATCCGGCAAAACCGGAAAATTACCGGACAGATTAATTAAATTCATAGGTGAACACCATCTTCTCACCCTGGCGGTTTGTGATGAATCCGATATCTGGTGTTCTCATGCCTTTTATGCATTTATTGAACAAGAATCGGCGTTCCTCATAACTTCTGAAGATCACACCCGACATATTCAGATTGCCGTAAAAAGAGATGTTGTTGCCGGAGGCATTGCTCTTGAAACAGATACAATTGGAGAGATACGCGGTCTTCAGTTTAAGGCGGTTATTGAAAAATGTGACGACTCTTTTTTGGGCCCGTACAAAATGAAATACCTTAAGCGTTTTCCCTATGCAATTTTAAAAGGGGGCGACCTTTGGAAACTCACCATTACGGAAGCCAAGTTTACCGACAACAGGCTGGGGTTTGGAAAAAAAATAAAGTGGAGCCGCTAAGCCCCACTTCTTTTTTAATCTGTCTGCAACTGAATTAACTGAATTAAGAGAGTTTGAATGCCTCTTTGATTTTGTCAACTGCATCGAGTTTTTCCCATGCAAAAAACTGAACCTCTTTTTTAACAGGAACTCCTTTCACCAGAATTTCAATTTCTTTTGTAAACGGATCTCTTCCCATGTGTCCGTATGCCGCTGTTGCTTCATAAATCGGGTATTTCAGCTGAAGCTTTTCAATGATTTTTGCAGGACGAAGGTCAAATATTTTTGAAACGATATTTGATATCTCCACATCATTAAATTTTGAAGTTCCGTATGTATTCACAAAGATACTTACGGGTTGTGCAACTCCGATTGCATAGGCAAGCTGTACAAGAACCTCTTTTGCAACACCTGCTGCAACTAGGTTTTTCGCAATATAACGGGCTGCATAGGCTGCAGAACGGTCAACTTTGCTCGGATCTTTACCTGAGAATGCTCCGCCGCCGTGTGCACCTTTGCCGCCGTATGTATCAACGATTATCTTTCTGCCGGTAAGTCCGGTATCGCCGTGCGGGCCTCCGATTACAAATTTGCCTGTAGGATTTACGTGAAGGATGTAATCGCCCTTGAATAGATCGCGGGTGTGCTTGGGAAGCCTGTTTAGAATCCTTGGAATGAGGATGTTTTGTACATCACTCTTAATCTTCGCCTGCATTCTCTTTTCATCCGGGTCAAAATCGTCATGTTGTGTTGAAATTACGATTGTATGAACACGAATCGGGTTATTGTTATCGTCATATTCAATAGTGAACTGCGATTTTGAATCCGGCCTGAGATACTTCATCTCTTTTCCCTCCCTGCGGATTTTTGCCAGTTCGAGCAGAGCAATGTGTGAAAGAGTGAGAGGAAGCGGCATATACTCCTCCGTGTCGGTACTTGCATAGCCGAACATCATTCCCTGGTCGCCGGCACCCTGTTCGTCACTTACTGCAACATCAACACCTCTGTTTATATCTGCAGATTGTTCGTGAATTGCGGTAAGAATACCACATGAATTGCCGTCAAACATATATTCGGCCTTGGTATAGCCAATGCGGTTGATTACTCCCCTTGCGATGGTCTGGATGTCTACATAGGCGTTTGAGTTTACCTCTCCGCCAACAACAACAAGTCCGGTGCTCACAAATGTTTCGCAGGCAACCTTTGAGTTTTGGTCCTGCCTTAGAAATTCATCAAGAATTGCGTCAGAAATCTGATCTGCAACCTTGTCCGGGTGTCCTTCAGACACCGATTCCGATGTAAATAGATATGGCATAAAATTGCGCTTTATTTAAGTAAATTAATAATTAACACTTACGACGGGAAAGTGTTTGAATTGCTGCAATATTATGCTTCTTTTGAGAACATCCCAATAAACGGTAATGAGTGCCAATGGGCTGTATTATAGACAATTTTAGCATTTTTGGTGTGGTTGCAAGCAGTCAAATCTCTCCACATGTCTGGTGCAAATATACACATTTTTGACAAAATGCGTAAAAAGGTTACACAAATGTTAAATATTCGAAATTTATTGCCATTTTTATACTCGATTTTGCTAATTTTGCGACGGAATACCAAACAACTTATATAAATATCTATGAAACAAACAATTAAGCAATTTGCCCTAATGGCCCTTAGCTTGTTTGTGGCCTTTGCAGCCTATGCACAGGTTACTACATCTACTATGAGCGGACGAATTACAGAGGCAAACGGGACTCCTGTCATCGGAGCTACTGTTATCGCTGTTCACACCCCGTCCGGCACTCAGTATTATGCGATAACAGACAACGCAGGGAACTACCGCATTCAGAACATGCGTGTTGGCGGTCCTTACACTGCAGAAGTGTCTTTCCTCGGTTTTGGCTCAACTAAATCCGGGAACATTACTCTAAGACTGGGTGAAAACTATGTACACAATGCAACACTTACAGAGCAGACTGTTAACCTCAGCGAGGTTGTTGTTACTGCAGGAATTGCAAATCCAATTCTGAACAGCGACAGAACCGGTGCTTCTATGAACATCAGTACCAGACAGCTCACCAGCCTCCCTTCAATCAGCCGCAGTATTACAGATTTCACAAGAATGACTCCACAGGCAAACGGAACTTCATTTGCAGGTCGTGACGGTCGTTTCAACACTGTAACAATTGACGGTGCAGCATTCAACAATAACTTCGGTCTGTCCAGCAGTGCAATGCCAGGCGGTACAGCTCAGCCAATTTCTATGGACGCTATTGCCGAGGTTTCCGTTAACCTTGCACCTTATGATGTTCGTCAGTCACAATTCACAGGAGCAGCTATCAATGCTGTAACAAAGAGTGGAGACAACACAATTAAGGCATCAGTTTATACATACCTGAGGCCAAAATCATTCACCGGTGAAAAAGTTGGTGACGCAATTGTTAAAAGTGCCCGTGAAAGAAGTTCAAGTGTATATGGTATTACCGTTGGTGGTCCAATCATTAAGAACAAATTATTCTTCTTCTTTAGCGGTGAGACAAACAAAATTTCACGCACAACTGTTACCGATCTTGAAAGAGCTAAAGCACACCTTCTTTCAAAATACAATTATGATCCGGGTGAATATCAGAATTTCTCTGCGTTCCCTTCAAGCAACTATAAGGTTCTCGCACGTATCGACTGGAACATTGCAAAAAATCACAAGTTTGCTCTGAGATACAACAGAATGAGAAATACTTCTACTAATCTTACAAATGCTACTTCAGGCCCTCCGGGCATATCCAGATCTAATTACAGCCGTGTTTCCGACAAATCAATTTCATTCTCAAATTCATTCTATGGCAATGAAAATGCAATTGACGCTTTCGCAGCTGAGTTAAACAGTACATTCGGTTCGAAATTCGCAAACAAGTTCCTGGTTTCATATACAGCAACTACAGACCCAAAAAGAACTTCGAACAGCGATCTTTTCCCATTCGTTGACATTTACAAAGACGGCGATCCTTATATGTCTTTTGGTTATGAACTTTTCAGCTACAAGAATCAGGTGTTGAACAACACTTTCTCTGTAATTGACAACTTCACTATTAACCTGGACAAACACACAATCACTGCAGGTCTTGCATACGACAACATTTTCGTAAACAACTCTTACATCCGTGAGGGAACAAGCTACTACAGATACAAATCGCTTGACGATTTCATCAATGATGCAAAACCTACCGGATTTGGTGTTACTTATGGTTACGAAGGACAAGACATCACTGGTGTTAAGATGAGCTTCGGTCTTGCAAGTGCATACATACAGGATGAATGGCAACTTAACAAGGATTTCAAAGTTACTTATGGTATTCGTGCCGAGCTTCCTCTTTACCACAACAAATTAGTGGACAATCCTGGTATTGCCGCACTGGATTTTGCAGGTTATAAGTTTAAAGTAGGCGAGTGGCCAAACAGCAAAGTTCAAATCAACCCTCGCGTTGGTTTCAACTGGGACGTTAAGGGCGACAGAAGTATTCAGGTTCGCGGAGGTACAGGTATCTTCTCGGGAGTGCTTCCTTTCGTATGGTTTACAAACCAGCCAAGTTCATCAGGTACAGTTCAGAGTCCCGAAGTTGGTCTTGCAGATACAAAACTTCCTGCCGATTTCAGATTTAATCCTGATTTCAAAGCTCAGGTCGCAAAATACCCTACTCTCTTCCCTCCTACAATGAGTGGTACACTTGCTTCAGGTTCTGCACTTGCAGAAGTTAAGAAAGACTTTAAGATGCCTCAGATCTGGAGAACAAACCTTGCAGGTGACTTTGAACTTCCTGCTAATATGATTTTCACAGTTGAAGCTCTCTTCTCTAAGGATATTAACTCAATCGTTCAAAAGAACGTTAACCTTCCTAATCCTAACAGAGTATTCTCCGGTGCAGACAAACGCGCATACTGGAGTGGAAATAAAGTTAACAGCAACGTTGCTTCGGCAATGGTTCTTGACAACTCAGACCAAGGTTATCAGGCTCTGTTTACAGCTCAACTGACCAAAAACTTCCAGTATGGTTTTTCGGGTATGATTGCATACACATTTAACCTTTCGAAGGACCTTTCTGCGAACCCTGGTTCATCTGCTTACTCTGCATGGACAAGCAACCTTGACGCATTCAATCTTAACAGCCCGCAACTTAGCTACTCAAGCTTTGCAGTTCCTCACAGAGTAGTTGGTTCGTTAACCTACAGAATTGAATACGCAAAGAATTTTGCAACATCTATTTCTATCTACTATAATGGTGCAGCTCAGGGCCGTTCTTCAGTTGCCTACTCAAATGACATGACAGGCGACGGTGCTTCATCTGACCTTATCTATGTTCCTAACAATAAATACGAATTGGCATTTGTTGATGTAGCCGGTAAAATGACTGCTCAGGAGCAAAGTGATAAATTCATGGAGTATGTTCAGAATGATAAATATCTAAGCAAACGCCAGGGACAATATGCCGAAAGATTCGGTGTTGTTAATCCTTGGAAAAACCGTTGGGATGTGAAAGTTATTCAGGATGTATTCGCAAACTTCGGTACAGACCGTCGTTACACACTTCAATTGAGTCTTGACATCGTTAATGCAGGAAACCTCCTTAGCAAAAACTGGGGTATTTATACCAGATCTGGTCTTGCTAACTCATACGATGTGATTATGCCTTTGAAATACATGGGTGTTAATGCCGGTGGACAACCGACCTATACACTTAATGCAACAGATATAGCAAACTTCGACGCGAAGAATCAGCAAATCAACTCTGTATCAACAGGAAGTACCTGGGGAATGCAGCTTGGTATCCGTTTGCTCTTCTAATTCGAAACCCCTTAATAATCAATAGGCTGTCCAACTCGGGCAGCCTTTTTTGTTGTCTTTCCTTGAGTAACCCGGCGGCGAGTTGAAAATCACTATTCATTTTCTTTCATTGCCATCTAATTGATGAGGGCGATTCGGCCGGAGGGAGCAACGCGACTGAGGACGCACAAGCCCGAAGAGATTAGTTGGCAGTGTATAGATGGTTGATATTAAAACGCAACTCGTCGCCGGAGATTTAATGTAAAAATGAAAACAAAGAGGTTACCCGATTTGGACAGCCCTTAATTTTTATTAAATTTGTATAAAAGAGAGCTTATGGAGGGGTGTGAGAGATTGCGGAGGGGGAAAAAGGGCGAGATGATAGCGGAGGAATACCTGTGCTCTATTGGGTTAGTTACTCTGGAAAGAAACTGGAGGTCGGGTCACAAAGAGATAGATCTTATTATGACAGGGAAGGAGATTCTTCATATAGTTGAGGTGAAATCCCTGAATTTCCCCGGGTTGCGGGATCCATACGAAAGCGTTAATTTAAAGAAACAAAATAAAATAATTTCGGCAGCAAGAGACTATATAGTCAGGAAAAGAATCAAATATGAAATCCAGTTCGATATCGTTTCTGTTTTTTTAAAAGGTGAAGATTTCATAATTGAATATTTTCCGGACGCTTTTGCACCGCGATGGTAATAAATAATTTTCCGGAAATGAATAAGAACAACTACTGTATAATAATGGCCGGCGGAATCGGAAGCCGTTTCTGGCCTGTGAGCAGGAACTCAAAACCAAAACAGTTTCTGGATATTTTGGGGTTCGGAAAAACATTCCTTCAGCAGACGTTTGAAAGATTTTCCCGCATAATGCCTGTTGAAAACATACTCATTGTTACTTCTTCTCAATATAAAGAACTTGTAATGGAGCAGATACCGGATATTCTTCCGGAAAATATTCTGCTTGAGCCTTACCGTAGAAATACAGCACCCTGTGTAGCGTATGCTACCTATAAACTTCTGGAGAAAAATTCAAACGCATCTGTTGTGGTGGCCCCTTCCGATCACCTTATTCTTAACGAGGATATTTTTCTTGACACAATCAATACAGCACTGGAATACGCCGATAACCACAATGTACTTATGACACTTGGCATAAACCCGACAAGGCCGGAAACGGCATACGGTTATATTCAGGCCAATAAGGGAACCCCGGTGAGTATAAAGGGCAATGTAGCATATACGGTTAAAACGTTTACAGAAAAACCGAGTCAGGATTTGGCAAAGATATTTGTGGAGAGCGGGGAATTTTTGTGGAACTCCGGGATTTTTATATGGAACCTTCTTGCCATAAAAGCCGAACTCGAGCAACTGCAACCCGATATATCGGGACTTTTTCAAAAGGGAAAGGGTATATATTATACTCCAGATGAAGAGGAGTTTATCAAGGGGGTTTACGAAGAATGTACCAGCATATCGGTGGACTACGGTATAATGGAAAAAACAGGAAAAGCACTTGTATATCCTGCATCTTTCGGATGGTCCGATCTTGGAACATGGGAATCTATGTATTCACATGTTGATACTGATGAAAATGGAAACATAATCAGGGGAGGGGATACTTTAATGGGCAAAGTAAGTAACTCGATTATTGTTTCTGCTGAAAAGAACAAACTGGTGGTAGCAAACGGGCTGGACAATTTTATGGTTATCAATACAGACGATGTTCTGTTAATTTGCCCGAGAGAGGAATCGGCTTTTAAAAGCATCCTCACAGACCTTCCGCTTAATGAATTTGTAAAATATCAATAATAAAGACTTATGGCAAACAATCCTCTAAAAATTGAGGTACAATCCGAAATAGGCAAACTGGAGGCAGTATTGCTGCACTCGCCTGGCGCAGAGGTGGAAAACATGACTCCAAGGAACGCGCAAAGGGCGCTTTATAGCGATATCCTAAATCTTTCCATTGCACAAAAGGAGTATGAGCAGGTATCAGGGGTACTTTCAAAAGTGGCGAAAATATATCAGATTAAGGATTTACTAATTAAAATTCTTGACAACCACAGCGAAAGGGAAGCTCTTGTGGGGAAAATATGTGTAACAGAGAATGTTACGGACTATTTTGAATATCTTATGGAGATGTCTTCCAGAAATCTTGCAAATGTTCTTATTGAGGGACTTCCAGCGAGGATAAACACTCTCACTGCATATTTAAAGGACGATTACTATGCTTTGTTGCCGCTTTATAACTTTTACTTTACCAGAGATGCAGCTGTTTCAATAGGC
>JAGDMC010000141.1 GCA_017860395.1 Bacteroidota bacterium
TGCTATGCCGTTGATGAGAATGGCGAGTATAAACAGGTTATCAGCGTTGGCTGGGATCCGAAAAACGATGCGATTAACTATGCCTGGCAAACAATAAATGAAGAGTGCGAAGAGATTAAAAAGGAAGTAATTGCTGGTAAAAAGAGTCCACTGGCCTTACATATACACAGGCTGGTAATGACACCTGAAATATTGGCAGGATATTCGGGTTTTACTAAACATCAGATAAAGAAATGGTGCAAGGCAAAGCACTTTAACAAATTGTCGGAGAGTGAGCTCGAAATTCTTGCCCGGGCATTAAATATTGAAGTCAAACAACTTGTGTCAACAGACTGAATATGCAGTTAAATTTTATACATAAGCCATCCGGGCACTGTGAAAATGGTGTAGTAAGCAACCTTTTAAGGTTTTACGGCATAGAACTGAGCGAAGCCATGGTTTTTGGCCTCGGTTCCGGACTTTTTTTTGCCCATATGCCATTCATACGTTTGCACGGTATGGCCGTTACCTCTTTCAGGCCTCTTCCGGGTGAGATATTTTCCAGGGTCGTTATGCTTCTGAACATAAAAATGAAGAAGTTTAAGTTTCGCGACAAGGAACAGGCAATGAAGGCACTCGACGATGTACTGCTTAAAGGAACTCCGGTGGGAATGCTTGTTGGGGTTTACCACCTGCCGTATTTCCCTAAAGAATACAGATTCCACTTTAACGCCCATAATATCTGTGTTATAGGGAAAGAGGACAATGTATATACAGTGTCCGACCCTGTTGTTGTAGAAAAATGCACTCTCACCTATGATGAACTTAAACTTGTCCGTTTTGCAAATGGAACATACCCTCCAAAAGGAAGAATGTACTACATTACGGATATAAGCTCGAAAAAAACACTCGACAGAGAAGCAATCCGGCGCTCAATCCTCAGAAATTGCAGCAGAATGCTCAGAATACCGATTCCAATGTTTGGCGTAAAAGGCATCCGGTATCTTGCCGGAAGGATGAGGAAGTGGGAGAAGAGGCTTGGGTCAAAAAAAGCAGCTTTAAACCTTGCTCAGGTAATACGGATGAACGAAGAGATAGGTACCGGAGGAGCAGGGTTCCGGTTTATATATGCGGCATTCCTCCAGGAAGCTTCCGGTTTGATGAATGAACCAATGCTCAGGGAATTCTCGAAGGAGATGACTTCTGTTGGCGATATGTGGCGGGACTTCTCCTACAACGCTGCAAGACTGTTCAAAAAAAGAGATCCCGAATCTATCACTTACGATGAGCTTGCAGATAAGCTAATATTAATTGCAGACAGAGAAGAACAATTGTTTACAGGTCTGGAAAAGCTTATGAAAGATGCAAAATAGCGCCGCAATTGAGATTGTAAATCTTACAAAGAGATACAAAAAAAGGATCAATCCCACACTCAACGGGCTGAATCTTTCTATTCCGCAGGGTTCTCTGTTTGGAATCCTGGCACCCAACGGAGCAGGCAAAACCACAACTATTGAAATAATTTGCGGATTAAAGAAGTTTGACGGAGGGGATGTTTTTGTTGGGGGGTACTCAGTAAAGGCAGACATTAGGAAAATAAAAAGGCTCATTGGCCTTGTTCCTCAGGATATAGCTCTTTTCACATCACTCACAGGAAGAGAAAACCTGACCGTAATTGGCGGTATTTACGGAATTCATAAAGATGAACTTAAATCCAGGATTGATACTCTTCTTAATCAATTTGGCCTTGCAAACAGTGCAGACAAGCTCATTACCGAATACTCAGGCGGAATGAAACGGAGGATCAATCTTATTGCTGGTTTACTTCACGCTCCGGAAATTTTAATTCTGGATGAGCCCACAGTTGGAGTAGATGCGCAATCCCGGAACCTTATCCTTGAGGAGCTTATTAAAATAAATAAAACCGGGACCACAATACTTTTCATATCACATTATCTCGAAGAGGCAGAGTGTATATGCGATACTGTTGCAATGATGGATGGGGGGAAGATTGTTTTGCAGGGTAATCCGCGTACTTTGACCGATTCGGAGCCCGGATGCAAAAACCTTGAGGCACTTTATTTTAAATTAACAGGTAAACAGATGAGAGACAGCTATGAGTAGATTAAAGTATCTCCTGTACAAAGACTTCATTATGCTCTTCCGGGATATAGGAGGCATAATTCTTATGTTTATAATGCCTGCCATACTGGTAGTACTCATGGCAACCCTTCAGGATACCACTTTGAATGTTGTTAAGGGAGTTGATATACCTTTGCTTTTTGTAAATAAAGACAATGGGGCGCTTGGCAATGCCGTATTTAAGGAGGTAGAAAATTCCGGACTCTTTAAAATTTCGACAGAGGTAGAAGGAAAGGTTCCCACAAGGGAGGAGATGGAGAACCTTATATCCTCCAGCAAATATCTTTTGGGGATTTATATACCGGAAGGCTCTACCGATAAGATTAAAGGAAATGTACAAAGGTATGTCGTAAGCGCATTCAACGGTATAGACAAACCTCCTTTTAAAGAAGATGTAACACTTTCCATACTTGTTGACCCGACTGCAAAAGGATATTTTTTCACAGTGTTGATGGGCACCCTTCGGGAGAAGGCTCAAAAAGTTCAGTTTGAGTTTATCATGAAGGAGATAACTAAAGAGGTAAACGAAATATCTCCGGTAGTTGTTTCTCCTACAAATTTTTCGGGAGAACAGTTTATTATAGACGCAAAATTTGCAAGAAAAGGAAAAAGCGAAATAGCCCCCAATTCCGTTCAGCATAATGTGCCTGCATGGAGCCTTTTTGCCATATTTTTTATAGTAATTTCTCTTTCCGGCAGCATTATTAAGGAGAGAGAGGCAGGAAGCTTTACAAGGCTCCTGACGATGCCATGCAGCTATGCAGAGTATCTGCTTAGCAAATCAGTTACATACCTAATGGTTGCACTTCTGCAGTTTGCCCTGATGCTGATTATTGGTGTTTATCTGTTGCCATTGTTCGGCCTTCCTTCGCTTGAACTCGGGCACTCTTATTTTGCCCTCTTCTTCATGGGGTTTTCGGCAGCGGTTTCTGCAATAGGATACGGAGTTGCAATCGGCAATATTGCCAGGACCCATCAACAGTCATCGGTATTTGGGGCAGTGTCTGTCGTTTTACTTGCTGCAATAGGCGGTGTCTGGATTCCTGTATTCCTCATGTCGCCCGAGATGCAAATCATAAGCAAATTATCCCCCTTAAACTGGGGTATGTCCGGTTTTTACAGCCTGTTTCTCAGAGACGAGGGAATAATGTCCATTTTGCCGGAAAGTGGCGCAATGCTTTTGTTTGGTGCCGGTTGTTTCTTTCTGGCTCTTTTGTATAACAGGAAATATCGCATGAATAAATAATAACTAACAAACTACATACTATGGACGAATTGATTCTTCAACTTAAAAAACAAATCATCGAAGCATTAAATCTGGAAGAGATTACCCCTGAAAATATCGACACAGATGCTCCCTTGTTTGGAGAAGGGCTGGGACTGGATTCTATTGATGCACTAGAGCTTGTAATTCTTCTTGAGAGAGAGTATGGCATTCGTATGGAAGACCCGAAAGCCAATAAAGAAGTTTTCAAATCGGTAAGAACTCTTGCCGAGTATATTGAAAAGAACAGGAAATCGTAATTTTATTTTAAATCAAGTTCGATACTTACGTCGCATCTTATTGGCTCTCCATTTGCACGGCCGGGTTTGAACCTTGATAGTTTTTTTACTGCTTTGGATACTCTTTTCATGAGTACCGGATCGTCAATGCCATATATGGAAGCATTAAATGCTTTTCCTCTTTTATCAACGGAAAAGTTTAGCCGGAACGAAACCGGATATGATATTTTTTCTCCTTTAGATTTACGGTTGAGGTTGCTGTATAACTCCTTTTTCAGCTCGGAGACTCCTCCGGGAAACAGGGGGGCGATTTGCCTGTTTTGTCCAGGGCAAAGTGTTGTTAAGAAAAGAACAAGAAATATGGTTAAAAAGTATTTTACCATTTTTCATGAATTTGAGCGGAAAACGAGATTCGAACTCGCGACCCTCAGCTTGGGAAGCTGATGCTCTACCAACTGAGCTATTTCCGCGTTATGGTGCAAATATAGGCAAATTTTTTCTATTCTTTAATCAGCAAAATGGCATCAGCGGTCTCGCCGGATTGAGCCATACCTTTCCATTTGAATTTACCGCTATTTTTCTGATTAACTATTCCGGCTTTTATCCATCTGTTTTCATGCTCATCAAAGGTAGTGCCGGCCGGACCTACGAACCAGATGAATAGTTTGTAATTGCCTTTTTCAAGATATGGCCTGCTGAAATATATTTTTGACTTTTCCCTTTTGCTTTTAAGAAAATTGTCTCCAAAAAAGACTTTACTGCTGTCTGAAATATTTTCCCATCTTCTTTTTGAAAATTTTGCAGGTTCTATAATTATTCTGGAGTTTCCGTCAATCTTTAAAAAGTCGTAAACAGCATTAAAAGAGTTTAGGCCCAAAGCAGACAGGCTTTCTGTAGAAACCCATTCTCCTGAAGGATTGTTTGTAAAGAATGTGTACGGAGTTTCAAAAGTGATTGGAACAGTCTTTTCTCCGAACTGATTCCATATCCACCCTTCGGGATATCTGGAGCCCATATCGGAGAAGCTTTGATCTCCGGGAGCATAATAATTTCTTTCACCCATCGTAAGAGAGGAGAGGAGTATCTGTTTTCCCAAAAATCTGTCACT
>JAGDMC010000142.1 GCA_017860395.1 Bacteroidota bacterium
AAAAAGACCCGATCAATCAAGTCGTGTTGCTCGACTGTAAATACTTTTGATTTCATTAAATCTTCAACACGCATTATATGTTCTCCTGATTGTAGTAAACTGTATAAGAATAGGGAATTAATCGCATTTTTACAAGAGATTAAATAGGTTGTGTTATAAAATACTTTGTCATGTATTATTTTTATTTTTAAAACTTAATCTTTTTATTGTCTTTGTGGCGATTTAACTACATGTTATTCATAGTCAATACTTGTCGTAGCGACATTTTTGGAGTCATTTTATGCGCATTATCCTGTTAGGAAGTCCCGGTTCCGGTAAAGGAACTCAGGCTCAGTTTATTACCGAAAAATATGCAATACCACAAATTTCAACGGGTGATATGCTCCGTGCAGCAGTTCGCGATGGCACGCCTCTGGGCGTTGAAGCAAAAAAAGTAATGGATGCGGGCAATCTGGTTTCCGATGATATTATCTTGGGTTTGATTAAAGAACGAATTTCCCAGCCCGATTGTGCCAATGGCTTTTTGTTGGACGGCTTTCCTCGTACGATTGCGCAGGCTGAAGGACTTGACGCAATGGGTGTTAAGATTGATAACGTTATAGAAATTAATGTTGCTGATGAAGAGATAGTAAAACGTATTGCAGGCAGACGAGTGCATCTAAAATCCGGACGTACTTATCATGTTGAGTATAATCCTCCAAAAGTTGAGGGTATTGATGATATTACAGGAGAGGCGTTGATTCAGAGAGATGATGATAAAGAAGAAACGGTGCGTAAAAGACTTAGTATTTATCATGAACTAACTAAACCTTTAGTCGGCTATTATTCAGCAGCAAGCAGCCAGGTAAAATTCAGTTCGATTGCCGGTGTGGGCTCTGTTAATGAAATTACTAACAAAGTTTTTGGTATTCTGGGATGAGGCGACTGATTGGATTGGAAAGCGGGAAATGATAAATCAGATGCTAATATGCAAGCCGCAGATTTTCATTCAGAATATATGCAAAAAGTTAGCAAGTCTTAAAATTAAATGATGCAGTTGCTTAAGCTATAACACAAAGGGTATTAGTTAATGAGTAAAGTTTATAACGTTGCAGTTGTTGGTGCGACGGGTGCAGTGGGCGAAGCCATGCTGTCGATATTGGAAGAACGCCAGTTTCCTGTGGGTGAGGTATATGCCCTAGCCAGCAGTAATTCAGCAGGCAAACGAATTCCTTTTAAGGGCGATTCATTAAAAGTGGAAGATTTAGCAACCTTCGATTTTACTAAAGCTCAGATTGGTTTATTTTCTCCAGGCGCGGCTATTTCAGAAATATACGCACCCAAAGCCGCTGCTGCCGGTTGTATAGTTATCGATAACACCTCTCAGTTTCGCTATGACGACGACATTCCTCTGGTAGTGCCAGAAGTTAATCCAGAAAAGATAGCCTATTACAAAAATCGCGGTATTATCGCAAATCCTAATTGCTCAACTATTCAAATGTTGGTGGCATTAAAACCCATTTATGATGCAGTAGGCATAGCTAGAATTAATGTGTGTACTTATCAAGCTGTATCCGGTACGGGCAAAGAAGCCATAGAAGAACTGGGTAAACAGACAGCCAGTCTTCTTAACATGCAGTCCATTACACCCAGCGTCTATCCTAAGCAAATCGCCTTTAATGTTTTACCGCAAATTGATGTGTTCATGGATAACGGTTATACAAAAGAAGAAATGAAGATGGTTTGGGAAACTCAAAAAATCTTGGGCGATGCCAATGTTATGGTCAATGCCACCGCTGTACGAGTACCTGTATTTTACGGTCATTCCGAAGCTGTGCATATTGAGACACGCACAAAAATTACTGCCGAAGCCGTTAGAGCTTTGCTGAAAAAAGCACCAGGTGTAACAGTTTTAGATGAGCGAAAAAATGGCGGTTACCCGACTGCGGTAACTGAATCATCAGGTCATGATGATGTTTTTGTTGGGCGTATAAGAGAGGATATATCACACCCTAAAGGTATTGATTTGTGGGTAGTGGGTGATAATGTTCGAAAAGGTGCGGCATTAAACAGCGTACAAATAGCTGAAGTACTGGTAAAAAATTATATCTAGACTAACATTAACTTCATATTCGATTGTTGAAGTATGAGACTGTGATAAATAGATTTAATGAGAACAATGTGCGCAATTTAACTACAACTTTAGCGGTGATATCCTTAATGACTCCGGCCATTGGATATTCGCTAGGGATTGGTGATATTAAATTGCACTCAGCACTTAATCAGAATCTGGATGCTGAAATTGCATTAGTAGTATTGGCGGACGAGAAATCATCAGACATAAAAGTAAATTTAGCGCCACCTGATAAGTTCGATGAAGCGGGAGTCCCTTGGATTTCTTTCCTCTCGAAAATAAAATTTGAAACGAAAATCGGTACCAATGGTTCTGTAATTATTAGACTAAGCTCAAGAGAAGCCGTAAAAGAGCCTTTCCTTGATTTATTGCTTGAAGTAAGCTGGCCCAAAGGTAGTTTGTATCGTGAATTTACTATGCTGTTGGATCCTCCATCATCCTATAAACAGGCGAATGTTCCTGCATTAACCAACGCTAAAAGTTACAATCCCGAAACGGCAGTTGTCCCTCAGCATCAACTTCTACAAAAACAGCAAACAAAGGCCCGGAAAAACCGTTTTGTACCGGCCCCTATAAAAGCAGTATCAGCTAAAACAAATATACCAGATAATCAGTTAACGTTAGTTGCTCCTACGGAAGTCGGTGTAGCAGAAAATTTAATTATAGCCCCAGAAAATGAGCAAGTAACAGATAGAAAGAAAGTCGTTAATGCTACATCTAAAACAAATGATAAAGAGATTGTAAACAATGCCTCTCCAGTAAATGATGCACTTCAAGATAAAGTAGCAGAGCTTGAAAAGCAGTTGGCTGTTTTACAGAACCAATTTCAGGCAAAACAAGTTGTTCAACCTGAAGCTGTTCAGACAACAACTTCCAGACAAACAGGAACTGTCAATTCTGTGATTCAACAAAAACCAGTTCAACCTGATGTTAAGCCAACTATTCAAACAGAATCCGAAGCAAAGTCATCATTAAATACTTATTATCTGTGGATAGGTGGTGTTGGCGCGGGAACATTATCTTTGCTTGTATGGCTTTGGTGGCGAAAACGCAAGCTTAACGAACGATCTGATATCCTGAATTTTTTTGCTTCTTCAGGCATAAGTAAAGCGACAGAATCAAAGAGCATTTTTTCTACATCGATCGAAAAAGGTAGTACTCAAAATGCCGATGAAGATGGCAAAGGCACTTTCTTTAATGAATTAACAATTAGCGACTTTGATGCATTTAATACTGATCAGAGCGAAATCGATCCGATTTCCGAGGCTGATGTTTATTTGGCATATGGTCGTTATCAACAAGCAGAAGAGTTGATGCGCTATGTCATTAATGATCAACCTGACCGCGATGAATGTAAATTAAAATTGCTGGAAATATTTTATTCAAATGCAAACAACCATGCTTTTGAGTCCTATGCCAATGAATTAGCCAAAGCAGGTAAAAAAGATGATGTTGAATTTTGGGCAAAAGTTTCTGAAATGGGCAGTCAAATTTGTCAGGATTCAACATTGTTTTCTTCTGAAGTAAAAGGATTTCCTTCGAAAGAAAATACAATTTTTGAAAAAACGACTGCTAGCATAGTTGACTTGGACGATATTAAAAATAATGAACTAACAGATATTAAGGAACACAATTTCAGCTTATCTTCTTTTGGAGAAACATTCAATAACGAGGCTGTTAAAGAAGTTCTTCAACCAGCAGATATTTTATTAGATTATGATTCTATTTCTTATGAAAATGAATTTATTGATGAGCAACAGAATAACCAGAGTATTGATTATGACTTAAGTACAATTGCACCAAATACTGAAGAATCAAGCAAAACTCTAGGAATCATTGTTTCTAAAGCACAAGATGTCAAGGTTAATGATGAATTTGAATCGTTCGATTTTTATTTTGACAAGCCAATATCAGGATTAAATGGAGAAGATTTAGGTCAACAGGGAGGAATTGAGGTTTTTGATCTAACTGACATGGATGAGTCAGAAACCAAGCTGGACTTGGCAAAAGCATATATTGATATGAGTGATACGGATGCCGCCAAAGATATGGCTTGTGAAGTACTTGAAAAAGGAACGGCGGAACAAAAAAAGATAGCTCAATCCTTGCTGAATGACTTAGAATAAAATTTTATGGTTCGTAAAAAGCCCTTTAAAGGGCTTTTTTATTGACCTATATACTTTTAGTTACGTAAGTATGTAAGGTATCGAGAAAAAATAAAAGAGGACTTGTAGTCTTAAGCACAGTGTAAATTAATCATGGGCAGCAACACGGACTAGCCGTTAACGCCCTTCCAGGGTACAATCAAAACCACGTTCTAAAAACGTGCTTTTTACTTCCAATAAATATTCTAATTAAATTAACAATCGACTGTATTTTTAGGCAGTAATCTTTATTGAGACACTAATTATTTTTCTTCTCCCTTACATCAAAAAAGGAATTACAATTTATAACAAGTTTGCAGAATCTCGGATGCTTAGGGAATGATGAACTATAATATACCAGCGTAGATTATACGAATGTCCTCTTAGTAAGTCTGTTAAACTTTGTGCAGTTCATGGCAAAGACGACTTGTGGTGATCCTATTGAATTCATTACGAAATGATTAT
>JAGDMC010000143.1 GCA_017860395.1 Bacteroidota bacterium
CTTTTTTAATTGATGATATTTCTTTAGCGGCAAGCTCGTATTCTCCTTCAAGAAAATGGCTGAGAGAGAGAACAATGTCTACTTCATCGGCCCCTTTTTCCACTGCAATGCGGCACTCCTCAATTTTAACTTCGAGAAAACTCTGAGAGCTTGGAAAAACGCCTCCGACAACTGCAATATTAACATCCTGTGAATTAAGCTTCTTTTTTACAACTTCGGCAAAATTGGGATAAACACAAATTGCTGCAACCGACGGATACTTTGGATAATTTACCGGAAAATTGTTAACCTTTTCCACCATCTTCTCAATTTTTGATTTAGTATCGGCAGAGTTGAGTGATGTAAGGTCCATGTGGCCTATACATGCAGCCAGAATTTCGGGTCTGTTCCATTTCTGAAGGTTCTCTTTTATTTTCTGAAGTTCTTTTTCAATTGTATCCATATTTTTATTTTTCTTCTTTTGTATCAATTATTATTGTAACAGGCCCTTCGTTCACAAGAGAAACTTTCATCTCTGCTCCAAATATACCACTTTTTACCTCTATGCCCGATGCAATAGTGAGCGATTTTTTAAATTTCTCATATATAGGAATGGCAGTCTCGGGACGCGCTGCTTTAATGTATGATGGCCTGTTTCCCTTTTTTGTTTGTGCATGAAGGGTAAACTGGCTGACAAGCAATATTTCGCCGCCTGTGTCCAGAAGCGAGATATTCATTACTCCCTGGCTGTCGTCGAATATCCGGAGATTAACGATTTTTTTTGTGAGATATTCAATATCGGATTCGCTGTCGCTCTCCTCAATACCTACAAGAATCATTAGTCCGCGGCCAATTTTTCCTGTTATATTTCCTCCAACAGAAACCGATGCCTCCGATACTCTCTGAATAACAACTTTCATATTTATTAGCCGCTTATACTAATTTTATACCCTAATTCTCTAAGAGGTGCGGTAATTCTCTCCATCTCCTCTACTGATACTTTTTGAAGATTTGACGCAGGTGTCTCCCGGTCTATTGTATAGACCATTATCTCACGGGGCTCAATATCTTTAACAAGTTTTCTCCACTCATTTACTTCAGGACCTGTAGTATTGTCAACTGCTTTACCTTCAAACTCTCCTCTGAGGAACATTGTCTGTAAAACAAACTTGTTTCTGAACGGTTCAAGGTTCTTCTTAAGACTTTTCAGGGAATATAAGAATTGGGGCCTGTCTATAATCTGTGTGGTCTCTTCAATTGCAGAGTCAATTTTAAGGATGGGGTTGTCAGTCCTCAGGAGAGCAGCTGCAACGGCAGGTTTGTGAATCTGGCTTGCATTTGAGAGTACGGATACTTTTGCCTCCGGGCAGTATTTTGTCCTCATTTCAAGAGCAAAGTCTATTATTTCGGCAAAATCCGGATGCATAGTAGGCTCTCCGTTTCCTGAAAATGTTATTGTATCTATTTTACCGGTATTTTTTGTATAGTCTCTCAGAGTCGATTCAAGAGCAACTTTTACCTCATCCACAGTGGGCAGTTTATTATCTTCTTTCCCATCTTTATTGAATCCGCATTCGCAATAAAGGCAATCGAAACTGCACCATTTTCCGAATCTTGGGAGAAGATTCACTCCCAGAGACGTGCCAAGCCTTCTGCTGTGCACGGGACCGAATATTATTTCATTAAAAAGTATTGTTGACATATCTTTCAAAAGTGCCCAGGTCGTCATCTTTTTTGAGGAATTTTGCACCGTTTATTGTAGCCCAGACAAGTATCTCTTCAAGCGGGATACCGGGGAAATATCGGTGAATAGCTAAAATCTCATCTGTCATCGAAAGTATTGTGTTGCTGGAAAGACTGTCTGTTCCTAATGTTATTTTTACCTCTTTTTCTCTAAAAAGGTTGATAGGGGGGAGTGCTCTGTGAATAAAAAGATTAGAAAGCGGACAAATTGCAAGATATAGATTTTCGATTCTTGCAATTGCCTCATCCAAACTTTTTTCGTTTGTGAATGTATTATGAACCAGCAATATCTGCCCGGCAATCTTTTCTCCTGCCTTTCCAATGGTATCCAAAAAATAGAGTAGTGAAGATTCTCCTGTAACAGGGGGAGTACTTCTCCCTTTGCGTTTAAGCTCAAGTGCAATGGGGCCTTTGCCCTTAATATGAAGCTCCTCTTCTTCCCAGCTTTCCTGATTGTGATATGAAAGGAAGCCGCTTCTGATTCCTTCCTCGCTAACATCTCTTAGCAACTCCCTGCTCATGGAATAACTTGCATGAGGAGTCGGGGATGAGTCTATCCCTAAAGATTCTGCATGACACGCAAGTTCCCGCACATTTTTTAGGATATTCCCTGCATCTTTGGATTCAGAGCCAAAAACTTCCAAAAATGTTCTTGTGTAAAGTTTTGATTTGGATTTGATTTCAAAGCTTTCATCGCAATTGGAAATGTCTGCCACAGCCGAAACTCCGCTATTGTAGAGCTTCTTCATATTCGATTCAATCGCTTTTATCCGTTCTGTTTTCTCTATACTGGTCCTCTGTTCATTTATTTGTTGAACAAACCCGGCCATGCCGGAATCCTGAGAAAAACTCCCTTCGAGGTGTGAAAGTTCAATATGGCAATGTGAATTAACAAACCCGGGGCAGATGATTCCGTTATAGAATTCAGTACTTTCGCTTTCGGAATCAAGTTCGCCGATTTCAGTTATGCGGCCATCGTCATTTAAGCATACGTATCCCCGTTGAATCGGTTTGGAGCTTATCGGGAAGAGATACTGGGCTGCTATTTTTCTCATAATCTAAAAAAGGTTTCTGATTGGTTTGTATATTGTTTTTCCACCAGACCGGCGATAATGGGGCATCGAATTTTACAAGTGATGTGTCTGTGAGGGCATCTGTCCACTTTGGCATTCTCGCCGGAAGGTATATCCACCGTAATGCTCTTGTGCGCGAATCCGGAGCTTCATCATTTACGCCCGGCATAATAGTTCTCTCCATTACGGCAATGAGTGAATCCCGGGACCTTTCCTGTTTAAATTCGGCATCTGCTTTCCCCATCTCATCCTGGAGAATCTGTTTTGCTCCCAGGTAAATTGCTCTGAGTTTTGCAGGCTGTTCAACGTAATAATTTATGGTATAAATAAAATCTTTTGTGGTATAGCCGTATTTATTGAAAATAGGCTCATAAAGGAATGAGGTGTCAACTGCCCGCACAAGCTCCTGGTTTGTGTTGATATACCTGTCCGAAATATAGATTTCTGCTATAATTTTTGACATTTTTTGTTTGGGAATCCTGCTCTCCCCGCAGGAGGTGAATATCAACAAAGAAATCAGTAATGCTTTTAATAGTCTCATTGCGGGTTTTTATGAGATGCAAAGTTAATTTTTATTATTATTTTTGCCTAATTATTGGCAGCAGAAGATGTATTTAAACCCACCAAAATTTTTAAGAAAACTCTTTCCCTCCTTTATCTGGAGTTTTGATAATGAAACTGATGGGATATATCTCACCTTCGATGACGGTCCAAGACCGGAAGTTACTCCGTGGATTCTTGATCAACTCGACAGATATAATGCCAAGGCTACTTTTTTTTGCATAGGCAAGAATGTTGAGCTTTATCCGGAACTGTACCAGGAGATACTAAGAAGAGGACACGCAGTTGGCAATCATTCATACAGCCATGTTAAGGGATGGGGAATGGAAACAGGACTTTACGTAAGAGACATTGACACTGCATCCGATCTTATCCATTCAAACCTTTTCCGCCCGCCTTACGCGCGAATAGGTCCCAATCAGGCAAGGGTTCTTAGCGAGAGATATAAAATTGTGATGTGGAATGTTGTTAGCCGGGACTATAGCAAAAGAGTATCCGGTCGCAAATGCGTGAAAAATGTACTTCCACACCTTAAACCAGGTGCTGTCATTGTTTTTCACGACTCAATAAAGAGTTCAAAAAACTTATGGTATGCCCTTCCCAGAGTTCTGGAAGCAATTAAGGCGAAAGAATACAGATGTAAAAAGATAGAAATTTAAATGATAAAAGCACTCATTATTGGTTCCGGAGGAAGAGAACATGCGCTTGCATGGAAACTGAGCAGCAGTCCGCTGCTGGAGCAGTTGTATTGTGCGCCGGGAAATCCCGGAACAGCAAAAATGGCAATCAATCTGGATATAAATATTAAAGATTTCGCCCAGATTAAGAACGCAGTTCTGGATAATTCCATCGGTATGGTTGTTGTTGGTCCGGAAGATCCGCTTGTAAACGGATTGCGGGATTTTTTTGAAGACGATTCTCAACTGAAAGATATAGTATTTGTAGGTCCCGGAAGAGAAGGAGCTAAACTTGAAGGAAGCAAGGACTTTGCAAAATCATTTATGCACAGGTGGAATATTCCAACAGCTGCCTACAGGAGTTTCGACTCAGACAAACCCGAAGATGCAATTGACTTTCTAAAAACGCTTAAACCTCCATTCGTTATTAAGGCAGACGGACTTGCTGCCGGGAAGGGTGTTATAATAGCAGATAACCTGCAACTTGCCAAAGATGAACTAAGAGCAATGATGGGTGGAAAGTTTGGCGAAGCCGGGAAAAAAGTAGTGATTGAAGAGTTTCTCAACGGAATTGAATTGTCGGTTTTTGTTCTTACAGACGGGGATAATTACCTCATATTGCCTGAAGCGAAGGATTACAAGAGAATAGGAGAGGGTGATACCGGGCTGAACACAGGAGGTATGGGCGCTGTTTCTCCCGTTCCTTTTGCAGGAAGCGAATTCATGAAAAAAGTTGAAGATAGAGTTATCAAACCAACAATCTCAGGATTAAAGGCCGATGGTATTAAATATCAGGGTTTCATTTTTATCGGGCTGATGAATTGCGGAGGAGACCCTTATGTAATTGAATACAATGTAAGAATGGGGGACCCGGAGACAGAAGCTGTAGTCCCAAGAATAAAAAGCGACCTTCTTTCTCATTTTGCCGCTCTGGGACGGGGAGAACTTTGCAGTGAAAAAATGGTACACTCGTCCGGAACATCATTGACAATAGTTGCCGTTTCCGGCGGATATCCCGAAGAGTATAAAAAAGGTTATAAAATTACCGGAACAGAGGAATTAAAAGATTCATTATTGTTCCATTCCGGAACTGCACAACTTTCCGGGGATATAGTAACAAACGGAGGACGGGTTCTTGCTCTTACGGTAAACGCTAAGGACATTGCTTCTGCAAGAGAAATAGCATATTCTCAGATTGAGAAGTTAAATTTTAATGGAATTTATTTTAGAAGAGACCTGGGTCTTGATCTTATAAATTTCTCAAAATAAAAACATTATGAAACATAGAGGATACAACTTTGTGGCTAATCCGTTATTTCTCGGATTGCTGTTGGTTCTTCTCTATTTGTCTGCACTATATGCGACCGACAAAAGCTTTACAAGTGAATGGATACCAATTCTGATATCATTTTTTGACACCTCTTTTTACACAAGGGAAATTTCCATAATCCTTTCGTCACTTGCTATTGGCTTTACTGCAATATCCCTTTATTTTATCGGATTGAATATGCTTGGAACAGGAAAAAATAAATTTATCCTGCCTTTGTTGTTTCTCATATTTGTATTCATCTCTCCCGAATCTATATATTTTTCCGGAAGTTCTTTTGCTGCACCGCTTTTTTTATGGTCAATCTATTTTACAATTCAGTCAAAGAAGAGGGAACTTAACTGCTTCATTGCCGGGTTCCTTATTTCACTTTCGTTGCTTTTTGACCCTCATACAGCTCTTCTCATTCCACTGGTACTATATTATATATTTATCTCCAGAGGATTTTCTTTAAGAACTGCGGTATATATCTTCACTTCTATTCTTATCCCGCTCATTTTTCTGTTCTCTCTGAGGTATCTTCTGTTTCAGGACGCTACTTTGTTTGCAGAATTACTCATATCCGAACTGATTAAGATTTCAACCTTCGAATTTACCCTTGAAAGTGTTGCAGAATTTACTATTATCGCGGCTTTTGCAATTATTCTCTTATCGGCAGTTGCCCATATACTTTCGGAGAGGGGAAGGTATGGCATAATCAAATCCATAGCGTATACCAGGTTTATTATGCTTTTATTGTTTTGTATATTAATCCTTTTTCTCTACCCCGATGCAGAAAATATCTTGTAAACTATGAGAAAAGCAATAAGCACCATATTCAGTTCCTAATTCTGATTATGTTGATAATAGTCAACAGAATAGCCGATTTTATCTAATATTTTTAATTAATATCATGAAAATTAAAACCACGCTTCTATTTGTAACAGTGTTACTTTTTATCTCGTTCAATCAGGCATTTTCTCAAACAGAGTTCAGAAAAGGTAGTGTTATTACAAAAGACGGGGTTACAATATCCGGTAATGTAGACTACCGGGGAGATGTTTTAATGTCAAATATCTGTTCGTTTCAAAACACTGCGACCGGCGAAATTGTTAAATATTCTCCTGATGACCTGAAAGGATACTATTTTGAAGACGGAAAATATTTTGTAACCAAAGAGATAAACGGAATTAAAAGTTTTTTTCAGCTACTTTTTGAAGGTGCGGTAAATATCTATTTTTCAAAAAGCACCGGAGAAGATATTTATTATATAGAAAATGCGACTGACGGCCTCTCTCCTTTACCATATAAAATGCGTTCATTCAACAGCGAAGGGATAACTGTTTCCCAGCCAACAACGGTACATCAGGGAACGCTTCTCCACTACATGAAAGATGCTCCGGAACTTTCTGAAAAAATCAATAAAATGGGAAGGCCGGAAGATAAAGCGCTTGTAAATCTTGCTAAAGAATATACAAGGAGTGTAACAAAAGGGGATAACTTTAAGGTCTTTCAATACAACAAATCAACATTTAAATTTAAAATAGAACCTGTTGCCGGACTGATTTCCTTTTCCGGTTATGAAAAA
>JAGDMC010000144.1 GCA_017860395.1 Bacteroidota bacterium
TGCATGGGAAGAAAGATGTCTTTCTGGAAAATGTAGAAAATTGTGAAGTTAGTCCCGACAAAGAACAGGAGGCCAATAATTTTGCCGTAAAATGGACCTTCTCTTTTGCAGAAGAAAAACAGTTACTGGCAAAAGGCATATTGACTGAGCCTGATATTATGGAGTATGCAAATCAAATAAACACCCATCCGGCAATGATAATCGGAAGGCTGCAGCATAAAAAACTCATCCATTACAGCGTAGGAAAAAAGTTTATAGTTCCGGTTGATTTGTCAGACAAAACATAGCAGGCACATTCTCATTTTCTTCATACATTTGTAAACCATGTTAATAAAAGATATAAACTCCATCCCCGAATTCACTGCCGGGGACGACACTATCCTCCGGGTTATTTTGCATCCGGATAATGAGCCTCTGCCTATCGGGTATAGTCTGGCCCACGCAAGGGTAAAACCGGGAAAGATCTCTTATCCCCATACCTTAAAATCGACAGAAGTATACTATGAAAACACAGGAACCGGCGATTTGGTTTTCTTGTGTGTCGTAAACCCTGCATGGAAAAGCGAGGATGAGGCCATATCCCGTCCAATTTAGCAATATCAAAGGATAGCTATTATTAAAAAAACGCTAAATTTATATGCCGATATTAAGCTCGGCAATTTTTAGCTATGAAATCGGACGACATATTGCTTGAACTCAGGAAGTTTGTGGCTCCTGAATATATTTTTGGCGTAGATGCAAGGTTGCTGGCAGGGAGTTATTGCAAAAAGCTTGGTGCCGAGAGAGTTTTTGTTGCAACAGATGCCGGAATCAGAAAAACCCCATGGCTGGGAGAGCTTGAGCAGTCTTTGCAGGAAGAGGAGATAGACTATATTGTTTTTGACGATATTTCGCAAAATCCACGCGATTTTCAGGTAATGGCCGGTGCCCGGGTTTATAAGGAGAAGCAGTGTAATCTTATACTTGCCATTGGCGGCGGAAGCGTAATGGACTGCGCCAAAGGCATTGGCATAGTTGCAACTAACAATAAGCGGATTAATCTGTTTGAGGGGATTGACAAGATTTTAAACCCATCGCCTCCAATTATTTGCATTCCAACAACTGGCGGAACTTCGGCCGATGTATCCCAGTTTGCTATTATAAATTACTTTGAACAGAAGTATAAAATGGCGATTATCAGCAAGGCACTGGTTCCTGATGTGGCACTCATAGACCCTTTTGTTTTGCAGTCAATGGATAATTACCTAACAGCATGCACGGGAATGGATGCATTGTCGCACGCTTTTGAAGCATTTGTTTCTAACGCCAACTCCCCTTTTACCGATTTGTATGCTTTGGAGGCTATTAAGCTGGTTCATGAAAATCTCATGATAAATATTGAGGAGCCAAATAATATTCAGGCACGGGGAAAAACGATGCTGGGAAGTTTGTATGCCGGGCTCGCGTTCTCCAATGCGAGCCTCGGATGTGTACACTCTTTGGCACATAGCCTTGGAGGATATCTGGATTTGCCGCACGGAGAGTGCAATGCAATATTATTGCCTCATGTTGTGGATTTTAACTTTAATTCGGCTCCGGACAGATATCGTAAAATTGCAGGTATGGTAGGCATTGAAACGCTTAACCTGTCAAATAATCAGGTTAAATCACATTTAACTCAATATCTGATTAGTTTCAGAAATGCTCTTGGTATAAAAGATACCTTAAAAGACAAATCGGTGACTCCCGATATTATTCCTGCTTTGTCAAAAAAAGCGATTATGGACCCTTGCAATGCTACCAACCCAAAACCTCCGGTTTCAAAGGATCTGGAGGTAATTTATAAAGAAGCGCTTTAATAATATGGCAGAAGACTGGAGAGATAAGCGGAATCAGATTATAGGCCTTGGCGACAACTCCTATAAAAAGAGCTATTACCCTCAACTACAGGAGAAGATAGCAGAGATTGAGAGTTCATATTCAAATCTGATAAACTTGTTTAACAGTATTAATGATGCAGTTATTATCCACGACGAAAATGGAAAGTTGTATCAAATCAACAAGAAGGCGAAGGAGCTTTATAATATTGATGACGCCGACTTGGATAATGTTACTCTTAATGACATCTCTTCCAGCCGTAATAACCTTGACTTTATTCCGGAAATATGTAAAACTGTTATGGATGGAGAATCTCCTGTTTTCGACTGGATATTGGTGAAATACAAGACAAATATTGAGTCATACGTTCAGGTATCTTTAAATACTGTAATGTGGTATGGCGAAAAAAGAATTGTTGCAGTTGTACGTGATTTTACCGAGAGGATGAAGTTTGAGATGGAGCTGGTTGCCGCAAAGGAGAAGGCACAGGAGGGCGACCGGTTAAAAACGGCATTTCTTCACAATTTATCCCACGAGATACGAACTCCATTGAATGCCATATGCGGATTTGCCGATTTCCTTTCAGAGCCATCTGTTACAGAAAATGAGAGAAAAAGTTATATTTCGATAATTCAAAAAAGCAGTACCCAGCTTTTGTCTATAATAACAGACATACTTACAATATCTTTTCTTGACACAATGCAGGAGAGGGTGAAAAACGATAAAGTATGTATTAACGAGGTTATAAGAGAGTTGAATACGATATTCAGCTCCCGGGCATCAAATGCAGGGCTTCTTTTACATACAAAGACACCCCTTGACGATGCTCAGTCGGAAATATATACCGACAGGACAAAAATCACTCAAATTCTGACAAACCTTCTGAATAATGCATTACGGTTCACTTCGGATGGATTTATTGAGTTTGGCTACAGACATAAAGAGAATAATCTTGAGTTTTTTGTGAAGGATAGCGGAATTGGGATAAAGCCGGAATTCCACAAAAAGATATTTGAGCGGTTTACTCAGGCAGAAATATCTATAAGTGAAAAATATGGTGGCACAGGACTTGGTCTTGCTATTTCAAAATCCTTCACAGAGTTGCTTGGCGGTAAAATATGGTTAGAGTCTGAGCCTGGAAAAGGGTCTGTTTTTTATTTCACGATTCCCATAAAGTTACCTTTGGAAAAAATATAATTTTGAGATTCAATATATGAATGGAAGCTCCCTGAATGCACTGGTTGTAATTCTGATTTTTGGTTCGCTGGTAACAATGTCTTTTTTGAAATTTGCGAATCCTTTAAAAGTCAATAAAAGAGCAAACTTTTGGCTTGGAGTATCTTTCCTGTTATGGTCCACGTTTTGGATGGAAGAGATAGTCCAGCTTACAGATATGGGTGAGGCCAACACTTATGCCGTTTTTGTCTTACGATGTATTCAGTTTCTCGCTCCATTGAATTTCTACTTCTTCGTAATACTTTTTACTAACCCTCTGTTCAAGCTCCGGTTCGGCCACCTCAAACACGCAATACTACCCGTTATCTATTATATAACCATTTCAATAAAGTTTTTTGGGGACTTTGAAAATCAGGATCTAATACAGATTTTGCTGTTAAGTCTCATAATTGTTCAATCCTTTTTCTACACCCTCATTTCTTTTCTTACTATCCGAAAACACCAGAAAAACATTTTGTTGTTCTCGTCGGATATCAAAGAGATTAACCTAAACTGGCTGGAATATATAACTGTTTTGGCCATGTTCATGAGCGTAATTATAAGCCTTTATAATATATTTTATTTTGCTGCCATCCCCAATTTGCCACTCAATTTATTCATCCTCATTGTAATATTTTTTATGGGGTATTATTCTCTTAAACAAAAGGAAATTTATCCTATTGATGAAAAACAGAGGCGAGATATAATTTCAATTAACGAATCTGAATTTGCGACAGAACACAAAAAGAAGATTGTTCCGGACGAAGAGCTGGAGGCGATGAAGCAGCGGATAAATGATATAATGAATGAGCAAAAACCATATTTAGACAGCGAACTCAATCTTATAAAACTGGCCGATTTATTGTCCGTCACTCCTCACCAGTTGTCGTACGCAATCAATACCGGTTTTAATGAAAATTTCTTTCAATTCATCAATAAATACAGAGTGGAGGAGGCCAAGGAATTATTGCTGAATCACAATAAGGACAATCTGTCTATTCTTGGTATTGCGTTTGAATCGGGCTTCAATTCGAAGACGTCATTTAATACGACGTTTAAAAAAATAGCGAATCAAACTCCGTCGGAATTTAAAAAAAGGAGTTCGACGTTATAATTCTGAACATTTTGACCATTCCGGACCTGTACTTTTGCTCCGTTAAACATTATACGGAGGCAAAAGAAAACCAAAATGTGTGTATCGGAAAACAAAAAATCAAATGAACAGTTTGCAGTAGTAACAGGCGCAAGCCAGGGGTTAGGTAAGGCCTTTTCAATGGAGCTGGCCAGGAGAAAGATAAATGTAATCTTAGTGAGTCTGCCCAATCAAAACCTTGAAGAGTGGTCGGCAGAAATAAGAGAAAAATTCGATGTCAAGTCATTTTATTTTGAAACGGATTTATCTGTCAATGAAAATGTTTTGAAATTATCGGAATGGATAAACCGGAATTTTTGTGTTAATATTCTCATAAATAACGCAGGTATGGGAGGGAGTAAGAAGTTCATGGATGCAGATGTGAATTATATAAACAATATAATGCAACTAAATGTGGTTGCAACATCTATACTTTCACATCAGCTCTTGCCAAATCTAATGAATCAGCCGAAATCCTATATTTTGAATGTATCCAGTATGGCTGCTTTTTCGCCAATCGGATACAAAACAGTATACCCGGCATCAAAATCTTTTGTTCACTCTTTTTCGCGCGGGCTTTACGAAGAGCTTAAGGATACAAATGTGTTTGTGAGCGTTGTTAATCCGGGAGCGATGAAAACCAGTGAAGAGATTACAAAAAGAATAGAAAAGCAAGGCTTTTTTGGCAGGCTGACCCTGTTAAAGCCGGAAAATGTGGCAAAGCGATGTAT
>JAGDMC010000145.1 GCA_017860395.1 Bacteroidota bacterium
TTCATCTTCCAGTTACCGGCTACTATTTTTCTTCTCATTTGAACGAATTTTAGTGATTTGTATAGTGTCGCAAAATTAACAATTAAAATACAAAAAGGGTTATCTTTTTTTGCACTATCTTAGGGGCCAAATTGAACACAAGGTTACAGTGAAGCGAAAAAACGGATACATAAGAGAGTATGTGATTGTTTCCATATCGTTATTGATATTGCTGATGCTCAATTTGACACTCGGTTCGGTAATACTCCCGTTCAGGGAGATATTTAACTCACTTTTCGGGCAATCAACCCATACTTTCGTCAATGAAATTCTTTGGGATTACAGGATTCCAAAAGCCATAACCGCTCTCCTTGCGGGAGTTGCCCTGTCTGTTTGCGGCCTTCAGATGCAGACCCTTTTTAAAAACCCGCTTGCCGACCCTTTTATTCTCGGAATAAGTTCCGGCGCCGGACTCGGAGTTGCACTCTTTGTTATGGGATTCTCTGCTTTTGGCATAAGTTTCTCGGGTTCGGTTTTTATGAATATGGGCATAGCCGCTTCTGCCTGGCTCGGAGCATTTTCAGTTACACTCCTGATTCTTCTTGTCTCTTCCAGGCTAAGAGAAAGCACCTCCCTTTTAATTTTTGGCATAATGCTGGGCAGCGTAACAAGTGCCCTTATAACCCTTTTACAGTATTTTTCATCTTCTTCGGCACTTAAAATTTTTGTTGTATGGACCATGGGAAGCTTTTCGGGGCTCACGACAAATCAGATATGGATTATGTCCGCTCTCATTCTGCCAGGTTTAATTATGTCTGTATACAATATTAAAGAGCTTAACATACTGCTAATGGGCGAAGCCTATGCAAAAAGCCTTGGCGTTAATCTCGAGAGTACCCGGAGACGGATTCTTATTGCAACAACACTTCTTGCAGGGAGCGTAACAGCTTTTTGCGGGCCCATAGGATTCATTGGAATAGCTGTGCCACACATTGCACGAATGTTTTTTAAAAATGCCGACCATAAAGTGCTGATTCCGGCAACTGCACTGCTGGGAGCCGCAATTATGGTTCTCACGGATACTGTTGCCCAGCTTCCCGGACTGTCCGGTATAATTCCTATAAATACTGTAAGTGCACTTATAGGCGTTCCTATAATTTTATTGATAATCTTAAAAAGCCGTTTTATCTGATATGGAGCCGGTGCTTGAACTTGAGAAACTTTGTCTTGGATACAACAAAGTAATATACCAAAACATTTTTGCCACTGCCGGCGAAGGTGAGGTAGTTGCCGTGGTTGGTCCAAACGGCATTGGTAAAAGCACACTTCTGAAAAGTATCGGCGGGATGTTAAAATACCACAGCGGTTCAATACGGGTGTTGTCAAAGCCTCTTGGCAGCTATTCAACCAGAGGACTCGCCGAAAAAATATCGTTTGTGCCATCTCAGAGCCCCAGAGCCAGAAATTTTTCTCTTTTTGACATGATTGCCACCAGTTGCTATAACAGAACAAACTGGCTCGGTACAATAAACGATTCCGACAAAGGATTTATTTATAAAACGCTGCGCAGAGTGGGGCTTGAAGATTTTGCCGAAAGAGATTCAAGCAACCTTAGCGACGGAGAATTTCAAAGGGCAACAATAGCCAGGGCACTTGTTCAGGACAGTAAGATAATACTGCTGGACGAACCCACAGCATTTCTTGATATTGAAAACAAGCTCATTATTACAAAGCTGTTGAAAGAGATTGCCCATGAAGAATCGAAGTGTGTTATTTTTTCCACTCACGACCTTCAGCTTGCAATAAAACACTGCGACCGTATCTGGATCATGGGAAGAGAGTCCTTCAATTGCGGAGAGCCGTCTTCATTAATAGAACAAGGAGCCTTTGACTCAATGTTCAAAGACTCCCTGCTAAAATTTGATCCGGTGTTATTTACTTTTGTCTAGAAAGTGGTTGCCGGAGCTACCGGTGCAGTTTCCAACATCTTTTTAATTGCTTTTGCAAGCCTTTTAACACCCTCTTCTGTGCGTTCCTCGTTCATAAATGAGAAGTTGATACGCATTGTGTTCTTACCGGAACCATCACAATGGAAAGCCTCTCCAATAACGAATGCAACATTTTCCTTTATTGCTACATTAAACAGTTCCGTTGCGTCATAACCTTCGGGAAGCGTAACGAAAAGGAATAGCCCGCCTTCCGGTCTTGTCCATTTAACAACCTCCGGCATGTATTTTTCAAAACATGCGAGCATATGATTTCTTTGCTTTCTGTAGAGTTCAATCGTATTTTTAAGATTTTTGTCAAAAAGACCTTTTTCCAGATATCTAGCGGCAACAGCCTGGTCAAATACCGGAGCGCAAAGGTCGGTGGATTGTTTTGCAACTATCAGTTTTTCAATAACATTTGTTGGAGCAATGATCCATCCGAGACGGAAGCCGGGAAGGAATGTTTTAGAGAATGTTCCAAGAAGAATTACCCTTTCATTGTCCATTGAATACATCAGAGGCTGGGTTTCTCCCTCGAATCTCAATTCTCTGTATGGGCTGTCTTCAATAATTATAAGATCATATTTCTTTGCTACTGCAATAACCTCTCTCCGTTGCTGAAGATTCATTGTAATTCCGGACGGGTTTTGAAAATCCGGAATTGTATATACAAATTTCGGTTTTTTACCACTTGCAATAAGAGCACGGACAACAACTTCCAGTTCTTCATCCTTTGTTACACCTATCGGGTTAGCCTGATACGACCAGAATGCCTGAAGAGCGCCAAGATAAGATGGTAGTCCGCAAACAATAGTATCACCGGGATTAATAAATATTTTTGTAGTGAGATCTATCGCCTGTTGAGATGAAGTAGTAATCATCACATTGTCCTTCGTAATATTTAGCCCTTGTGCGATATATCTTTCGGCAATCAGCTGGCGAAGTTTGGCATTACCCTCAGTTGGCCCGTATTGAAGAGCAGCCGTACTGTCTAATTCAAGTACTTCCTGCATTATAACTTTAAGGTCTTCAACCGGAAAGGAAGCCGGGTTAGGAAAACCGCCGGCGAATGAAATAACTTCAGGTCTGTTTGCAACGCTAAGAAGATCACGGATTGCAGACCTTCTCATACTTTTTGCGTTGGCAGATAAAATGTTTTGAATATTAATTGCCATGTCTCTGTTTATTTTCTACAAAATTAAGGAATTGTTATAAAAAATCAAAGTTTAATTTAATATTTCAATCATTTTGCTAAAATTACTTATCATCCGTATAGAAGAATGGCCATAATTCTAATATGGAAAATTTTCCTATTTTTGTAAAAAAAGTATGTCAGTAATCAGGATAACAAAAGAGTTCCGATTCGAAGGTGCTCACGCACTTATCGACTATGACGGAAAATGCAGGCATATTCACGGCCACTCATACAGACTGTTCGTAACGCTAAAGGGCTCGCCGCGGGATGAGCTGCACCATCCCAAAAACGGCATGGTGGTCGATTTTACCGACCTCAAGGGTGTTGTGAACAGGCTCATTGTTGACCCTTTCGACCATGCACTGCTTCTTAGAAGCGATGCTAAACTTGTTGAGGAGATAAGCATTGCATACGAGAATGTAATAGTTCTTGACTTCCAGCCTACATGCGAGAATCTGACCATATATTTTGCCGGACTTTTAAAAGATAACCTTCCGGGCGGAGTATCGCTGCACAGCATAAAATTATTTGAAACGCCCACCTCTTTTGTTGAGTGGGTTGCATCTGAGAACGACTAATCATGAAAAAACTCTACCTCATAGACGGGCATGCGCTCATCTTCCGTTCATATTATGCCTTCCTTAGAAGACCGATGATAAACTCCAAAGGGGTAGACACATCTATTCTGTTCGGATTCCTAAAAACGCTCACGGACCTTATCATTAAGGAGAAACCAACGCACCTTGCCGTTGCTTTTGACCCACCTGTAAAGACATTCAGACACGAAATATTTCCCGAATACAAGGCAAACAGAAGTGAAACCCCCGAACTTATTAAAAGTGCACTCGAGCCCCTCACAGAACTCGTGAAATCCATGTCTATTCCCGTAATTATGAAAAACGGATTCGAGGCCGACGATGTGATAGGAACAATTGCAAAGAGAGCAGAAAAAGAGGGCTTCACCGTTTTTATGCTCACTCCTGACAAAGACTACGGCCAGCTTGTCTCCGAAAACATTTTTCAGTGCAAGCCGTCCAGGACCGGAGGCGAAACTGAAATTCTCGGGAAAACCGAAATTTGTTCGGAATATGGAATTGAGAATCCACAACAGGTGATTGATATACTCACATTATGGGGAGATGCTTCCGACAATGTTCCGGGGGTGAGAGGGATTGGCGAAGTTGGTTCAAAAAAGCTTATTCAGAAATTTCACTCGGTAGAAAACATTTATCAGAATTTAGATCAGCTTCCGGAAAAACAGCAGGCAGCATTGAAAGAGGCTCTGCCGCACCTCCCGCTGAGCAAACATCTTGTTACAATCGATACAAATGTGGATATAAACTGGACAGAAGAGGATGTCCGGCTTCATACCCCGCATTTTATGGAGGTAAAGAAGCTCTTCACTCATTATGAGTTTACATCTCTTTTAAGGCAGATTCCTCAACTC
>JAGDMC010000146.1 GCA_017860395.1 Bacteroidota bacterium
TACCCTTTGTAGACAAAAAAGAGAAATTGACTGAGCCCGCATACTTTAATGATATCTCTTTTGCAAGTACTGCTTCTTTTTCTCCGTACTGACTATCGTCGAAAACAAATACAATATCCTTCGCGGCAGGAAAGAGCTGAAGCCCCAGCTTTATATTCGCCTCGATGGACATAGTAGTCACTATTTTTGAAAATTTTGCCGGAGGAACATTATCTTTATTTTCAAGATAAATACAAGCGACAGGGATATCGTCCGGAATAATAGAATCTGCAGAATAGAGCATCTCATAAGCTTCGCTGTCTGTAGCTATTATTAAGTCAATTTTATTATTTACAAAAGTTGTTTTGGTAGAAAGCACCATGTCTGTAGCTATTATTAAGTCAATTTTATTATTTACAAAAGTTGTTTTGGTAGAAAGCACCATTTCGTCAAGCATCTCTTCCTTAGTCCTGTCTCCGTTTGGATTGAGGTGAAGATTAATGATTCCGGAGAAGATTCTGTTATTTGAATGGAAACTTGAAAAACCGGCTGAAAACTCCCGGATGCGCTCGTTTGTCCTCTCCTTGGAGTAGACCATAAGTATCTTCTTGGGAGCAATGGTCACAATGGAGGTGTCTTTACCCGGAAATGCGTTCTCCTGAGCATAAGCTGAAAGAAGTGCGGAAGTTAAAAAGCAAAGGACAAGAAATATTCTTTTTAACATAATCGAAAAGGTACTCTTATATTGATGAAACACTATTTCAAAGCTAATAATAATATTTCAAATAACTAAATTGCAAATATTTGTAAAGAGTTTGCTAAATTTGTTCAGTTGATGATTAACCTTCAATATATCAGTTATGAAATATGAATTGCCAAAATTACCTTATGACGTAATTGCCCTGGAGCCGGTCATAAGTGCCAGAACAATTGAGTTCCACCACGGGAAACACCATCAGGCCTATGTTACAAACCTGAATAACCTTATCCCCGGAACACAGTTTGAAACAATGTCACTGGAAGAGATTGTCAGAAAATCTGATGGCGGAATTTTCAACAATGCGGCCCAGATATGGAACCACACTTTCTACTTCAATTCATTTAAGCCGCATGGTGGCGGAATTCCTGCAGGAAAGCTTTTAAAAGCAATTGATAACACTTGGGGCTCATTCGATTTGTTCAAAAAAGAGTTTAACAATGCTGCAACAACCTTGTTTGGCTCGGGCTGGGCATGGCTCGTGAAAAATGAAAAAGGAGAACTCTCAATCATTAAAGAGAGCAATGCCGGGAACCCTCTCACTAAAGGATTAGTGCCAATCCTTACGTTTGATGTTTGGGAACATGCCTATTACATCGATTATCAAAATCGGAGAGCAGACTATCTTGTAGCTCTGTGGGATATTATTGACTGGGATACGGTATCAGCCAGATTTTAATAGAGTCTGTTTTAGTATCCGTGTTACATTTTAACAATATAAGGGGTAAGGGCTTTGCCTATTACCTCTTTTTTTGCAAAAGCAGTCATAAGAACAGTTCTTACCAATAAATGAACCGAGAAAGCAAGATATAAAGACTGTATTCCAATAAGAGGCTCGAAAAGATAAAAAGTTGCAAAGAAAGAAAAGGCAGAGGCTATCATATTATTTCTGATAGCTGCTGAGGCAGTGGCTCCGGTATAAATCCCATCCCACATGAACGCGATACAGCTGATTACCGGAATTAATAAAAGCCATGGCATAAACTGAGCCGAACCACTAATTACGTCCTGATTATTGGTCATAAGCCGGAACAAAGAGTCTCCCGCTAAAAAGTATGCCAGTGTGGAAACACCAGCGATAATAAAGGACCATTTAAAAAGATTGCGTATTGCGCTTTTTAGGGAAACAACATCACGTGCGCCAATATATCTTCCGGTAAGAGCTTCTCCTGCATATCCAAACCCGTCAATAAAGTAGGAGTAGAGCAGCATCAGCTTCATCATTATGGTACTTATGGCAAGCAGTTGGTCGCCATAGCGGGCGGCAAAACTGGTAAATCCTGTATAAACAAGCAATAAGCACATTGAACGGATAAAAAGATTTCCGTTGAGCATGAAGAAATTTTTCATTTCCCTTAGCTTGAGACTTGTTTTGAAATTGATATAGTGAAAAAGTTTCCGGTAGTAAACAACCAGCAGCGATATTGTTACCAGTAGCCCTGTATATTGCGCAAGAACAGTTCCGAGTGCAATTCCGGATACCCCCATTTTTAGATAGATGGCCAGATAGACAACATAAACAAGATTCGCAACATTCACCACTATATCTGCAATCATGGGACTGATCGTATTCTGCATTCCAATGAACCATCCCTTAAAGGCGAAAAGGCTAAGGGTTGCCGGCGCAGCCCATATTCTGATGAAAAAATATTGTTTTGCGAGGGACTCCACTTCAGGAGTACAATCAACAACTTTAAAAGCAACCTCAATATAAAGATACTGTATGGCCAGAATTAAAAATGCAGAAATTAACGCTGTCCCTACTGCCTGTACAAGAACCCGGATGCTGTCCCGAAAATCCCTTCTTCCATATGCCTGAGCAGTAAACCCGCCTGTTCCCACCCTGAGAAACCCCATGTTCCAGTAGAGAAGGTCAAAAAGCATTGTACCTATAGCTATCCCTCCAATGGTGGCAGCATCCCCGAGCCTTCCGGCTATTGCAAGGTCAACTATCCCAACCATAGGCACAGTAATGTTTGCAAGGATACTGGGCCCGGCCAGCTTAAGTATTCTTCTGTTCATTGTTAATTTCTCTAACGATATTTATCCTCATCCTCAAGCATACCAAGGTATGAGAGATATCTTTCCGGCGAAATTGTTCCTGCATCAACACTATCCTTCACAGCACATCCGGGTTCGTGTGTATGTGTGCATGGAGAATATTTGCATTTGTTTGTAACCTTTAACATTTCAGGGAAATAATGACTTAATTCCTCTTTAGCCATCTCTATAAGACCGAATCCTTTTATTCCCGGGGTATCAATAATGAATCCTCCGCTTTCAAGGGGGTGCATTTCGTAAAAAGTTGTCGTGTGTTTGCCTTGTAAGTGATAATGGGATATCTCGGCAGTTTTTATGGTAAGGGCACTGTCTAATGCATTTATCAGGGAAGATTTTCCCACTCCGGACTGTCCGGAGAAAAGAGATATCCTGCCTTTGCACAAATTTCTGACAATCTCCACATTGTGTCCGGTTAGAGCAGAAATTTCAACTACCTCGTATCCGGCATTATTGTATATTTTTTTAAAAGCCTCAAGATAGCCGGCATACTCTTCGGAAATAAGATCGCATTTATTCAGTATTATTTTTACTGGCACCCTGTAGGCTTCGCAGGTAACGAGAAATCTATCGATAAAAGCAGTCTTTGTCTCCGGAAAATCCAGCGTTACCACAAGAAATGCCGTGTCAAGATTTGATGCGATTATATGTGATTGTCTGGAAAGGTTGGTAGATTTCCGGATTATATAATTCCTTCGGGGATGAATTTTAATTATCGCTCCGGTTCCGCCTTCTTCCTGCTGATAGTCTACAATATCTCCAACAGCAATAGGGTTTGTTGTTCCCGATTCCTTCATTCTAAGTTTTCCTCTTACCACACATGGGATAAGATTCCATTCGGGCAGTTTGCTTACCAGATAATGACTGCCAGTATGCTTTACCACAGTTGCTGTCTCAAAGTTGCTTTTTTCCACGGCTGCGAATATACGAAATTGTCTAAAAAAGGATTAAATTTGCAGTGTGATTAATGAATTTTTGAGATGTATACACTTAAAGAAATTGATGAGGTTGTAGAGAAAGGTCTTTATTCACTCAATTGGGAAGGGAATCCGGGCGAACTTTACGAACCGATAGAGTATCTGGTATCTATCGGCGGGAAAAGACTCCGGCCCAAAATGACAATAATGTGTTACAACCTGTTTTCTGAAAAGATTGACAACTCTATTGTTTACCCGGCTCTTGCACTGGAAATTTTCCACGGATTCACGCTCATACACGATGATATAATGGATGGGGCATCCCTCCGGAGAAATCAGCCTACTGTCCATAAAAAATGGAACAACAATATTGCAATTCTCTCAGGAGATGTAATGTGCATAAAATCGTATCAGCTTATAGGATACGCTCCCGAAAAATATCTGAAAAAGGTATTGAAGCTGTTCTCAGACACAGCCGCTCAGGTTTGCGAGGGACAACAGTACGATATGAACTTTGAAACACTTCCATTTATTACAAACGACGAATATCTGGAAATGATTGGGCTTAAAACAGCAGTTCTCATTGCATGTTCGGCAAAGCTTGGCGCAATAATCAGCGGTGCTTCACCGGAGACTGCAGATGCCCTGTACAACTACGGTTACCAGCTTGGCCTCGCGTTTCAGATTAAAGATGACTATCTGGACAGTTTTGGAGATACCGCGGTGTTTGGAAAAACAATAGGCGGAGACATAATGAGCAACAAAAAAACATGGTTGCTTGTGGAAAGTATGAAAAGGGCACAGGGAAATGACGAGGCAGAACTTAACAGCCTCTTGTCATCAAAAAATCCCGATCAAAAAGGTAAGATTTCCAAAGTTCTGGCTCTATATGAGAAATTGGGGATAAAAACTGCTGCTGAGGAAGCAATAGGCGAATATCATGAAAAGGCACAAAAAGCACTTGCCCCTGAATATTTTACGGAAAAACAGAGAGAGCGTCTCCTGGAATTTGCAAATCTTTTGTTGAACAGGGAGAAGTAAACTCTGTTATAGCTTGAGATTATTTAAAAAGGGAAAATGAGAGTAAAAAGTTCGGAAATCGAGATAATGGCTCCTGCAGGCAATTTTGAAAGCCTGAGAGCTGCCATTCAGGGCGGGGCAAATTCAGTTTATTTTGGAGTGGGTCACCTTAACATGCGCTCCCATTCAGCAAATAATTTTA
>JAGDMC010000147.1 GCA_017860395.1 Bacteroidota bacterium
AAAATCAATTCTTTCTCATGAATTTTCACATATAGAAAGGGGACACTCTTATGACATCCTTTTTCTGTCGTTAATAAAAATTGTTCAATGGTTTAATCCGTTTATTTATATAATTCATAATATGCTCGTCTCTGTCCATGAATATCAGGCAGACAGGGATGTTCTTGAAAAGGGATTTAAGCTTGAAGATTATCAGAGAGTTATTCTTAGTCTTCAGTTTGGATTTTCACCGGTATTGTCAAATGGCCTGCATAATTCATTAACTATTAAAAGATTTAGAAAAATGGGAAATTTATTGAAAAAGAAAACCTCTGTATGGAGCGTTTTGGTCGTCGTTTTATTTGTATCTGCACTATTTGCCGTAGTGTCATGTAAAAGCCGCAAAGAACCGGAAGTTGTAAAAGAACAGGCAAAAGTGGCCGGGGAGTTACAGGATGCGTCTGCCGGTACGAATTTGCCGCATGAGACATCTGTCGGCAAAGAGGCTGTACCATTTACAGTCGTAAGCGTAAAACCTACCTTCAATGGTGGGGATGAGAACACTTTTACCAAATGGGTTGCGGGAGAGCTTAAATATCCTGCTGTTGCAAAAGAGAAGAAAATTGAGGGCAGGGTTATACTTCAGTTTATAGTCAATAAAGAGGGAAAGGTTACAAACGTTAAAGTTGTTAAAAGTGCAAATCCTCTGCTTGACAAAGAGGCTGTAAGAGCCGTTTCTTCTTCACCTTTATGGACACCTGGATACGAGAACAAATCTGTAGTTGATGTAATATATACTTTCCCGGTAATTTTCATGCTTAAGTAAAGTAATTATTTCGGCTTTTCCATCATAAAAAGATCTTCCGTAATTTTGTTAATGAACCACTCCGACCGGGACTTGAGATATATCTCATCTTTTGTAAGGGTGGTTCCTTTTTTATCTATTTCTGCGAGATATTCCTTTAAGTGCCTGCGTGCAGCTTCGAGGTTTTTCTCACCTTTAAGTTCACCTTTTACCATTGCCATCTGATAAAGAAGCTTAGAATCGGCCGGATTAAGGGAATATGCCTCTGCAAATGATTTATATGAATCTTCGTACAGTTTAAGATTCTGATAAACTATTCCCAGCTGGTTCGCTATCATATAAAGAACATGAGGGTCCGGTTCCGTGAGGGAAAGTGCAGTCTGGAATGTTATAAGGGCCTCTTCGTAATTTCCGGTCATGCTAAGTGAAGCGGCAAGGTAATATGTCGTTTCGTTATTGAGAGAATCTTCCAGCAGGCTTTTCCTGAAGTATGGGATCGCTTCGTTAAATTCTCCCATAAAATAATGACATATACCTGCCAGCTTCATAACGGATGCCGATGAGTCGCCTGCCGAAATGATATATTTAAAATTGAACAGAGCATCTTTATATTCCTCGAGCTTATATTGAGTGTTGCCAAGTTGTTTTCTAAGCAAAACATGCGATGAGTCAATATCCACTCCCCGGGATGCAAAGATTTTTGCCGAGTTGTAATCTTTATTTATATATGCTATCTGGCTAAGATTAAGCTTTGTTGTTGTGCTGTTCCCGTTAAGATCATCTGCCCATTGGTAGAAATATGCGGAACTGTCTCTGTCCCCCAGGAGCCAGTAACAGTCCCCCAGAATTTTGGCCGTATTGTAATTGAATATATTTTGTGTGTAAAGTTTCCTGTAGATGTTAACTGCTTTTCTAATCTCCTGAGTCGACTGGTAAGCCGCTGCCAGTTTGTTTGCCACCCGAAAGTTCGTGCTGTCTGTCTTAAGCAGGGACTTAAGGGTCTCTATTGCCTTGCGCTGCTGGCCCAGATATGAATACATGTCAGATTCGTCCTCCATCGCTCTTTTATCCCCCGGGTTGAGCTTAAGCATTCTTTTGTAACAATCGAGCGCTTTTGAATAGTCAAACTGGTTCCTGAAAGAATCGCCAATAAGAATGATCATTCCGGCATCTGAATAAAGTTAATCTTTAAGGAGAGGAGAAAACTCCTCTGTGATTTCCTTGCTTTCTCCCATTTGCAGCCGCAGATAAAGCTGGCTGATATTAGTCTGAGCAGAAAGAATTACGCTTATTGCCAAAACAACCGAAAACAAAACAACTCTTTTCATCATTTCATTAAACTAAGATTTCAAATCGGGATCTTTGAATAAAGTTATGATGTTCTATCCTAAATACCAAATATTTATAAGGTATAATATAAAAAAAGCTGCCTTTAAAAAGCAGCTTTTTTTCAGTGTGTAAAAAGAGAAAATTACTTTTGAATTTTCTTGTATCTGTTAAGGAATTTGTCAACACGACCGGCTGTGTCTACAAGTTTCATCTTGCCGGTATAGAATGGATGGGAAGTATTCGATATCTCGACTTTTATAACGGGATATTCTACTCCTTCATGCACAATAGTTTCTCTTGTATTAGCACATGAGCGTGTAATAAAGATGTGCTCATTTGACATATCCTTGAAAGCTACAAGACGGTAGGTTTCGGGATGGATTCCTTTTTTCATTACTATTTAATTTTAATATTATGGGGTTGCAAAAATACTAATATTTATCTTATAACCAAAATTATTCTCTTCCACCGGCAAATTTTGCAAGCAGCTTAAGAATTTCAAGATAAAGCCAGATAAGAGTTACCATAAGAGCAAATGCACCATACCATTCCATATATTTAGGAGCACCCTGCTGTGATGCCTTCTCAATGAAATTAAAATCGAGCAAAAGGCTGAATGCGGCAACTCCAATAATAACCAGACTTATTCCTATGCTGAGTGGACCGCTGTTATGAAGCATAACAAGGTTAACGCCAAACATGGACAGAATGATATTTACAAAATAGTAAAGGGCGATGGCCCCAACTGCTGTTGTAATTATTCTGATGAATTTGTCGTTGACTTTAATAAGACCGGTCCGGTATACAATGAGCATAGCAAATGCAGTAAGTATAGTAAGCAGCGTTGCATTCATTACAATGCCCGGGGCAGACTCAGCAAAAGCCTGATTAAACATAGCGGAGATTGCTCCCAGAAACAGTCCTTCCAGAACTGCATAAACAGGTGCAAGATATTGAGCCAGGTTTGGTTTGAAACTAATAATAATTGCCACAATAAACCCGCCTATTGCTCCGCCCCACATCCATGGGGTTACGGAAGCAGGATTAATTGCTTCATAAAAAACCTTCCAGGTATACGCAGCACCTGCAAGAACCATAAATATAAGGACGATTGATTTAAAAGCTGTCCCTTTCACTGTCATCACTTCGGTACTCTCTTCCGAGTGTGCCTTATTGAATACTTTTTCACTTAAAACCGGATTTGCCATTTTACTTTTTAATAACTTTTAAATTTTTATTTACATCTGAATAGCTGATCTTCATAGAGCATTACCCTTCTGGCTTTTCTGATCCACTTTTGCTCTTCCTTCTTCATCTCCTCCTTTATGGTTTCCCACTCTTCATTACCATGCAGATAATTTATAAGAAGAGGATCGCCAAGCAAAAGTTCGATAGCTGTCTTGTCGTTACCGGCTTCGTATTTTCCCGGCCGGAAGGCAAACTCTTTGCAGTTATCAGCTGTGAAGCGGATAATTCGCAAATTATGTGCCAATGAATGATATTGTGTGCCGGGTATTGGGTGCAGATGAAAACCAAAGCAACTTTCTCCGGCAAATTTATGAAACTGAGGAATGAATCTGTGCCATCTTATGTAGACAGAAGGGTCATAAAGAGGATGGGAAGTGTCGTTCCAGTTCTCGTAACCATGTGAAGTGTTGTAGCTTACAAGCGACTCCATGAAAGGAGCCCCGAAAACTTCAAAAGGGCGGGTCGTACCTCTTCCTTCGCTAACATTCGTTCCTTCCCAAAGACACTGTCCTGTGTAAAAATGGCAGGTAAAAAGTCCGGGAATATTTGGAGATGGCGGAATGCTCCATGGCAGCATCTCTCTTGAAATAGTTTCAGATGCATAGGAGATAATGTGGAGAGGAAATTTTGCATTGAGTTCATTATAAAAAAGGTTTGCAACCTCGCCTATTGTAAGTCCGTGACGATGCAAAAGCCCTTCAATTCCAATAAATGAAGTGTATTCCTCCCTTAGCATTGTTCCTTCCACCTGACGGCCCATTGGATTTGTCCTGTCTATGAGATATACAGGCAAATTAATTCCTTCGTTTTTGAGGATTTTAAAGATGTTGAATATTGTAGAGTTGAAAGTGTAGTATCTCGCACCTACATCCTGAAGCTCAATAATCAGAGCATCAATATCCTTCAATTGCCCTATGTGCGCACTTAAAGAACTCTCATCGGAACCGTAAAGCGAAACGAATTCGCATTTCTGAGCCAGAATTGATTTATATGCATCTGTTTTGTCGAGCTTAACCTGATCCTGAAGTTCTCCGAAAAGACCGTGTTCCGGCATAAAAACCCTCTTTAAAACGCCTCTCTTTGAAAGGGTTTCAAATAGATACTCTCCTGTTTGAGGATGCCAGGATGCCTGGTTACAAAGCAAGGCAACCTTTCCGCTTCTCAGTACAGAATCCGGTTGTTCCAAAAGGGGTGATGTTCTGAATGAAAACATTTTTATAATTCTA
>JAGDMC010000148.1 GCA_017860395.1 Bacteroidota bacterium
GCTATCAGATGTCCCAAGCTGATTGTCCACAGTAAGGATGATGAGATAATCCCCTTTGAGCACGGTCGGAAAATCTTTGAAAAAGCTGTTCCCCCCAAAGAGTTCCTGGAGATCAAAGGCAGCCATAACGAGGGGTTTCTGTTCTCAGGCGATGCTTACAGAAATGGACTGGGGATTTTTTTGGACAGCTGCCTGAAGAGCGATGTCGTCCGTTGAAGGGATATGTGAAAAAAAAAGTACTTTGCGATAATCCATAATTAAAGAATACAATATAAGTGATGAAGAATTATTCCAGACAAAGGCATTATTGTGAGACAACAAAAAAACTGCACATACCCTGTCCCCACAGCGAAAAGACAGGAATTACTGTACATGTGGTTGTGAAGGATGGGTACTGTTACCGCTCGGAAAACTGCATGGCTATCTGGTGCAAATACAACCGGCTACAGTCTGACATCAAGACTCTTCTTTCTTTGACATGGTAGATTAATGTGAGCAATAACAGGTTTATTAAGAAAAGAGCATAAACACTGTGTTTTGCAGTGAGAATTGACGGGTGTTCAAAAAATTCTTATGGCTTGAAGGCAACATACTGATTTTAAACAAACTTATTGCTGCTTGATTATTAGGCAAAACCAGCACAATCCTGACATTAAAATGAATGCTGAATTTATCGGCAAAGTTGCTGACAGTTAATTAACTTCTGTTGGTAAATCTATACTTATTGCAGAATTTATTAATTAAGGAAGGAAATATTTTTTGATAATTTTATCCCTTCGAACTATGACAGGAATGCTTATATCACCCTTTGATATGCTCAGAGTCTTCATTTTGTGCTCGTTGATCAGACCATCCGCACAGAAGAGAAGAAGGGCAGAAACGTTTCAGCTCTGCCCTCCCCTGGAAACCTATTTTTGTGGAAGTATTTTAACGGAATCTTTGCCACTAAAGAGAGTTGAATCTAAAGTGGCTCCGGTGAGAACAGCCTCTGTGCTGCTTGACGATAAATCGGACAATTCTCCTGTCTTGAAATGAAGCAGAACGTCATCATTGCCGTCACCATCTATATCCTGAACTCCCCACTTTACCGGCTTTGCGCCGGCAAAAATTATGCTGTTCAAATCAACTGTGAGGGCATCCAGATTATCTGTCGTTATGATGGCAACAGGCACCAATCCTTTTGATTTAAGATTAATGGGATTAATATCACTGCCCGGATTAATATCAATAACCGCGTCAAGTTGTTCGGGTTCAGTTAGTCCGGTGCCGGTAGTGATGTTGTTAAACGTGAACCACAACCCATTATATGGCAGCCCGTAGTACGAGGCCAGGACCGCCAATTCCGGGTTAATTACCGGAAAAGAGAGCACGCCCAACTCCCCATAATATTTGTTGCTTGGTGTGGTTGCAACCAATTCATAAATTTCATCGGCATTCAGAGGATAGTCAATATTCACTATGGCTTTATTGTTGCCAGCTGGAACTGGAATGCTGGCAAGGACAGATCCATCAGAGTTGCGGCGCAACTGAATGACATCGGCACGACCTTGATTAGGAAATTCGACAGAAAGCAACCTTGTATCAGCTTCTGCGCGAATCAGCAAGCCGAAGTTACTCCAACCTGCCTCGGGCAGATTAAGTGGCGGTCCCTCAATTACCAATCCATATGCAGGGAATGTCCAAAATAAAGTTAATAAAAGCAATACAGTCAAACTTGCATTTCTATTACTGGCCATTTTTTATCTCCTTTAAATATCTGTTTACAAGACCAATATAGCTGGAAACAGCTCCAAAAGATGTGATTGTAATCACATAAAACAGGGGCATATCAAAGACTGCGTATTTATATGTATAAAAATTGCAACAAAAAGGGTAAAATTGCTTAAAAATTAGGATAAATATCTAAAAGGCCTGACATGTATGACAATACAATCGCATTGCTTAAAAAAATAGAGCTGCTGGATTCACTTTCAGACGAAGAGCTTAAAGACATAAGCGTCGCATTTGTTATAAAAAAAGTAAACAGGAACGAATTGGTTCTCCACGAAGAAGATACAAATAATTTCATGTATATGGTTCTTTCCGGCGAGCTGAAAGTGGTTCAGACCAGCGCGGTTGGCAATGAGATAATTCTGGCGATTCATGAGTCGGGTCAGTTTTTTGGAGAAGTATCGTTGATAGATGGTAAAACGTCGCCTGCAACAGTTATTTCTGCAAAGGAGTCTCTCATCGCGATTATCTCGAAGCAAGATTTTTTTTGGCTGATAGGAAAACACGGCAAAATTCGGGACAAACTATTGCAAATATTGTGCGTCAGATTGCGTGATTCATGGGAGAAGATTCGAATGCTGACAATGAAAGATCCGGCTGAGAGGATCAAAGCTTTGTTTTTGGGATTGCGTCACAACTCGGAAAAGAGTACGCATGGAATTGTTTTGAAAGTAAAGCTTACTCACCAAAATATAGCAGACATGACTGGCCTAACGCGTGAAACTGTCACAAGAATACTAAAAAAATGGCAGACTAGCGGAAAGATAACTATTTTGGAAAAAAGGTTCATACGTCTTAATTCCGAGTTTATAATTTAAAATCAGGCCCGGCAGATTTATCCTGATTTACTGGAATTATTGGTGCCGATGGAGAGAATCGGACTGTCACTGGGTTGCCTTACCAGTGGCACCTTACCCCCTTAGCCATTTTTTGATCAGACGGTTTGGCGGGGGCAATACTTGTTAATAGGGAAAGAGCCTTGAAAAAAATACTTATAGTATCCTGGCTTCAAACATTCATCGACAAAGAAGAAGATATCCTGCGTAGAGCTGAATATAAGATATATACGGCAATGTCGGGCGAAGAGGCTCTGAGGATGCATGAATCCCACAAAATGGACCTTATTATCGCAGACCTCGACACCGCCGGAATCAGCGGTGATGAGCTCTGCTCTATGGTAAAGAAAGAAAAAAAAATGAAGGAGACTTTTATAATCCTGGCATGTAACGACAATAAGACGGACATCGAAAAGTGCAAAAAATCAGGGGCCGACTTTTATCTTACCAAACCCATCAATGCAGCCCAGCTCCTTAAAAAAATAATGCAGGTCTTTAATGTTCAAAGAAGGGAATCGTTAAGGATCCCTATGGAGGTCTCTGTTGTCGGAAGTTACTTTCTCCAGACTTTTTTCTGCCATGCAGTTGACATAAGCAGCACAGGTCTTCTGATAGAAACAAACAGGATTTTAAATAAGGGGAAAACAGTATCCTGTCTGCTGAACATGCCTGATGCCAGACAAATAAAGGTAAACGGGAAAATTATGAGGGTAATGATAAAATCCAGCGATATTTACCGTTACGGGATCAGTTTCTGTGATCTTAGCACTGATACCATATCTGCAATAAAGACATTTGTTGGAAAACAAACTTCGATAAAATGAGTTATTATCCAGAGAAATGAGGTTGGATAAATACTTCACCGTATCTGAGGATTCCTGGAAAATTACGGAAATCTTCTCATCTGCAGGCTTGTCAGCAGCTGTTTCTGCTTCGTTTCAAGGCTCTGTATTTGTGAGGGCGCTATAATCTATAAATGAGGCGAGGATTTTCCGGTCTTTTTCTGTCAAATCTAAAAATTCGAGGCCTATCATAATGATAATGTCAAACAGACCGGAAATTTCACTTCCATTTTTATATGCTTTTTCTTATTGAGTGCAGAAAATTTTCGACCAGAAAGGGATTAAACTGTCTTCCTGACTCCTCTTTGAGAAATCCGCATATAACGGGGACTTCAAGGGCCCTCCTGTATGGTCTTTCCGTCCTGAGGGCATCAAAAAAATCTGATATAGCGATAATCTGACTTGCAATATGCTGTTTTTTGTCTCTTTTTTTCGTATCCGGATAGCCTGTTCCATCAAACCTCATATGATGTTCAAAAGTCGCTATGACAGCAAGTTTCGGCACATCCTGCAATTTCGAAAGATACACCGCCCCGTACACAGGATGCTTTTTCATCTCATTCCATTCTTTTTCATCGAGTTTTGCCTGCTTATCCAGCAGCTCTTTTGGAATGAACATTTTCCCGACATCATGCAATAATCCCGCGAGACAAATATCATGGAGCATTTCACCTTTCAGACCAAGAGATTCTGCCTGGAATATCGAAAGCACCGCGACATTTGCTGCATGCGCAAAGGTATATTCACTATGAGACTTTACAGGGCTAACACCACGGAGAACGGCGGTCTCTTGCTTTAGTGTCGTGATAAAGCTCATCACAACACTTTCAAGGCCAGCCATGTCAAGAGGCTTGAATCTAGATATTCCCTGATATGCCTCTTTAACCTTGCCTCGGTTCTCTTGCATCACAGCAGAGAGATCATATGCAGCAGCCTTCAGATTCACCTCAACAATGCCCGAGGATATATGAGGATAGACACCTTTGATTGCGTCAGGCATAGCGATTTCAGAGATAAACTCCGTCATCTCTTCCGGTGTGATCCCCCTGGAGATAACGATCTTTTCTATCCCTTTTCTTCTGAATATTTTCATAAGGC
>JAGDMC010000149.1 GCA_017860395.1 Bacteroidota bacterium
AATTCATGCAGCAACCAAGGCTTTGACAAAAATCTTCTCACAAACCGGAGATTATTCAAACAAGCCTATTCAGATAATTTTTCAGATTGTTGCGGTAATAGCCTACTTCATAGGTGGTATCTCATTTTTGAGCATAATAATAGATGTCTCTTTTGGAACTCTCATAGCAGGTATGGGTGCCTCAATGGCAATTCTGATACTCGTATTCAAGGATACAATTCTTGGCTTTGTTGCAGGGTGGCAGCTATCTTCAAACGACATGCTACGCCAGGGTGACTGGATTACTGTCCCAAAATACGGGGCCGATGGTGATGTCGAGGAGGTGAGTCTATATTCGGTGAAAGTGAGGAATTTTGACAACACAATCACAACAGTACCGCCTTATGCATTGGTAAGCGACTCTTTCCAGAACTGGAGGGGTATGCAGGAATCGGGAGGGAGGCGCATCAAGCGCTCTATCATTATAGATATGACCAGCATCCGCTTTTGCACCCCTGAAATGCTTGACCGGTTCCGCAAAGTAAGTTACCTGAAAGACTATATAGACCAGACTGAGGAAACCATCCGCAAATACAACGAAGAGAACAAATTCGACAACTCTGTTCTTGCAAACGGCAGGCGCCAGACAAATATTGGCGTGTTCCGCGCATACATTCAGAAATATCTCGAAAACCACCCGGAAGTGAACCACGATATGACAACCATGGTGCGTCAGCTTCAGCCTACAGAAAAGGGGATTTCAATAGAACTTTACTTCTTCACAAAAGTCAAGAACTGGGTTTACTACGAGAATGTTCAGTCGGATATTTTCGACCATGTAATGGCAATTGTACCGCAGTTCGATTTGCGTGTTTTCCAGTTTCCGTCAAGCAAAGAGGTTGTTTATCAGCCTTATGTCGATTAATTTCCCCGCTTAGAGGTTACAGCACCTTCTTAAGGTGCTTGTACAACTCCTGCGAAAAACGCAAAAATCCAAGGTCGGTAAAGTGGACCCCATCAACGGTTGATTCATTGTCATTGCCTATGAGGCAGGCACCTTGCACATAATGCAATTTTTTGTACCCCTCTTTACGGAGACCTTCGTACACCTTTAGCCACTCGGCATCCTCATCTTTGAGCTCTTTAGCCATCTTCATGTCAACTGCGGTTTGAGGGAATTCCGGGTTTTCAACCATAAATATTTCTGTGGCTGGTCTTTTATCAAGTATCATTTTTATGAAAACCCGGGCACTGTCCCGCACAATTTTGTCGGTACAATTTGGAAGGCAATCGAGAACCACAATGCTTGCATTAATGTCGCAAATTGTTTTTGCCATTGATTTATCGAGACGGCCGTTTCCGGAAAATCCCAGATTAAAGGTCTCCCTTCCTGTCATTCTTTCGAGAATTGCCGTATAGCCCATTCCCGGACGGGTAGCGCATCCACCTTGTGTTATGCTGGTTCCGTAAAAAAGTATGGACTCTTTTTTCTCCGGCTGGCGGACAAGAATATTATTTTTAGGTTTAGATATTTGCGCAGTGGAGTCTATTCCAATTTCCACACTCGTTACTCCGTCGTAAAGAGGAAAATAGGCGATGTATTCCCTCTGTTCCGGCTTCATGCCCTTAATGAAAAACGAGTTGTTCTCAATCTTTGCAGAGGGACGGGCAGTTCCTATGTATATCCATTTATCTCCGTCAAGGGTATAAAGGTCCATCCCTTTTATGCCGGTAGATGGCATGTGGCCCATTGAAGCGTTTTGAACGAGGGTCCATCTTGCAGCTATTGACGTGCTGTTGGACGAGAATCTTACAGCCATTCCGGCAGAACTCCTTCCAATATCCCAAAGGTCTTTTCTAAACTCGCTCTTTCTTTCAATTGGCAATCTGCTAAAACGGGCAGCATAACTTAAACTGTCTGTTTTCGAAACGGACGAATCCGGAATGTCATACCCTCTGCCAAGAATCATTAAGGTTCCTGCATCATAATATTTCTGCGACTGGTTATTTTGAGCGGGGAGGGAATTTGTGTTCAACAAGAACAGAAATGGCAATAGAATTAAGATGTTTAATTTTCTCATATCGTTTTGTATAAATAAAAAGCATAAAGGCCCCAAAGGCGGCAATTGTTCCGACTATGTAACCTATGACAGGATTAAGACTGAGCCCTCCTGCGCTATAAGGAGCAACCATAAAGTAGGAGGCGCATATCATAGTCATAAATGTTGCAGGAACAGACAACATCCAGTGGGGTTTTTTAACACTCACCAGATATGCCGACCCTGTCCATAACATTATTGAAGTTAGTACCTGATTGCCTATTCCTACATATTTCCAGATTGTCGAGAAGTCTACATTACAGAAAAAGTATGCCAGCGCAAACATCGGTACTGATATCATCAATCGGTTTTTCATTGGCTTTTGTCCAAAATGAAGCGCGTCTGCCAAAAGCAGTCTTAATCCCCGGAAAGCAGTATCTCCCGTTGTGATGGGGCAGACCACCACTCCCACTACGGCAATAATTGCCCCTGTCCGTCCAAGCCAGGAATTGCATATTTCATTCACGATTATTGCAGGGGACTTGCCTCCGTCCATAGCACTGTTCAGCCCGTCTGCCCCGCCGAAATAGGCGATGGCTACTGTTGCCCATATTAATGTCACTATTCCTTCGCATATCATAGCGCCATAGAAGGATGGCCGGCCGTATTTCTCGTCGGACATACACCTTGCCATCATAGGAGACTGCGTTGCATGGAATCCCGAAACTGCGCCGCACGATAACACTATAAACATCATAGGAAATAGAATATTCGACCCCGGGTTGGAATGAAAGTTTTTGAAAGACCCAAGACTTAGTTCCGGAATTATAAGTTCCCCGGTAAATCCCTTAAATACAAGTGCCCCTCCAATGGCAACGGCCATAAAAATAAGAGTTGCACCCATAAAAGGGTATATTTTTCCAATAATTTTATTAATTGGCAAAAGCGTAGCAAGTATGTAGTATGCGAAAATTATATATAACCAAAACGAGGCGCTCATGCCGGAAAGTTTTGAGATGAGATCTGCCGGTCCTGTGACAAACGCTACGCCTACAGCCATTAAAAGAAGTCCGGTAAAAACAGCTAATATATTTTTTATGCTTCCCCCAAGATATTTTGCCACAATGTCCGGCAAACTTTTTCCATCGTTTCTTATTGAGAGCATCCCTGAGAAATAGTCATGTGTTGCCCCCATAAAAATACAGCCTAAAACTATCCAGATATATGCCATTGGACCATATGCCGCTCCAAGGATTGCTCCAAAAATAGGCCCTAGCCCGGCAATATTTAAAAATTGAATTACAAAAATTTTCCAGGGCTTAATTTCCTGATAGTCCACGCCGTCGGCCATCCTTTTCAAGGGCGTTTGTATTGACGACGACGCACCAAAAAATTTCTCTACAAATTTTCCATAAATGAAGTAACCTCCTATCAGGAGGAGAATTGATAATCCGAAAGTTATCATAATAAAAGGTTAAGTTACATTTGTAATCTTCAACTTTCTACCCACTCAATATTAATTCCTCTTCGCTCCATTCCCCGGAACCATGTCATCTGTCTTTTTGCAAACTGATGTATTGCCGTTGCAAGCTGGAACTCCATCTCCACATAAGTAAGCTTCCCGGTAAGGTAAAGAGTTACAAATTTATATTCGAGCCCGTAGTATATTAAATCTTCTGGGGTAATTCCTGAGGCAATAAGACGCTCAACCTCTTCAATCATTCCATTTTGCAGTCTTTCCTTAAGCCGTTGGTCTATCCTTGCATTTCTCTCTTCCCGGCTGACAGATATTCCTGTATATTTTGTTTTAACAGCAAATGGTTCTTCCCGTATCACAGGGTTCTTACTCTCAAAAATGGCAATTTCAAGTGCACGTATAACACGCTTTTTACTATCCAGGTCGGATACATTATGTAGGGCTTTCATTGATGCCAGGCGTGCCGATAATTCTTCCACCGGAAGTTTTTCAAGTTCATTTCTAAGCTGCGGATCAGGCGGTACCTCGGGAAGTGCATAACTTCTTGTTGCCGCCTCAATATAGAGGCCCGAGCCTCCGCATAGAATCGGTTGTTTTCCTCTGGCAACAATGTCTTTATAGGCGTTTATGAAATCGCGCCGGTACCGGAAGATGTTGTATTTTTCTCCGGCTTCCACAATATCTATAAGATGATAAGGAACGGAGATGCCATCGATTGAATAGCAGGAAAGGTCCTTTCCTGTCCCGATATCCATTCCCCTGTAGACCTGACGGGAGTCTGCGGAGATAATTTCTCCGCCTGTTTCCAGGGCCAGTTTTACAGCATATTTTGTTTTGCCGGAGGCCGTTGGACCTAAAATGCAAATCAAATCTTCGTTCATTCCACAAATTTACACTATTTTTGCACTCCCATGACTAAAGGAAAGAGTAAAATAGAGATTAAAAACAAGCGTGCATCTTTTGAATATGAGTATATCGAGAGTTTCACCGCTGGTATTATCCTCACCGGAACAGAGATTAAATCTATCCGTGCGGGTAAGGC
>JAGDMC010000150.1 GCA_017860395.1 Bacteroidota bacterium
ATAATTCTTTTCAAGGTCTCTTCTTTCCCAATCAGATCCATTATATCTGCAACTCCGGGTCCTTTTGATTCGCCAACGAGTGCAAGGCGGAGGGTGTTCATTACTGATCCCATTTGCCAGCCGCGCTCTTTTATGTAGGGAGAGAGGCTGTGTTCGATACTCTCTTTTGAGAATGTTTCCAGCCCTTCAAGCATTTGGCAAACCTCTTTTAAAATCTGAGGTGTATCCTCTTTCCAGAATTTTGTTTTTACGGCCTGGTCGTATGAAGTTGGGGCCACAAACAGATAGTCCGAAAGGTCCCAGAAATCCTTAACAAAATGGGCTCTCTCTTTTATGAGTCCTACCACATGTTCAATATATGCATCCGGCTTTGAGATTCCTTTGCTTTCGAGAATAGCCCCGAACTCTTTTGCAAGAGTGGCATTGTCTCTCATTCGGAGATACTCCATATTAAACCATTTGGCTTTATCGGGATTGAATTTTGCTCCGGATTTTATCACTCTCTCCATAGAGAATGCATCTACGAGTTCGTCAAGTGAAAAGATCTCCTTTTCGGTACCCGGGTTCCAGCCCAGAAATGCAAGCAAATTAACGAAAGCTTCGGGGTAATATCCGTCTTCGCGATATCCTCTTGAAATTTCTCCTTCGCTATTTTTCCATTCAAGCGGAAACACAGGGAATCCAAGTCTGTCACCGTCTCTCTTGCTTAGTTTCCCTTTGCCGTCCGGTTTGAGGAGCAGTGAAAGGTGTGCAAAAGCAGGACGGGTATCGTTCCACCCGAATGCTTCGTATAGCATGTAGTGGAGCGGGAGTGAAGGTAGCCACTCTTCGCCGCGGATGACATCGGTAATCTCCATCAGATGGTCGTCAACGATGTTTGCAAGGTGATATGTCGGAAGTTCATCAACCGCCTTCCAGAGCACTTTGTCGTCGAGTGTATTTGTGTTTACTTCAATTTCGCCGCGAATGAGGTCATCCATTTTGACAACTCTGTCCAGAGGCATCTTAAACCGTATGACCCAGTGGTTGCTTGTTGAAATTCTCTCCTCAGTTTCCCCGGCAGAAAACTTAAGAGAAGTTTGCAGCTTTTCCCGTACGGAGTAGTTGTATGTAAAAGATTCTCCTCTGCTTTCGCAATCTTTCCTAAGAACATCAAGCTCTTCGGAAGTGTCAAAAGCATAATAGGCAAATCCTTTTTCTACAAGCTCTTCGGCATATTTGCGATATAGCGGTTTTCTCTGCGATTGCCTGTATGGGGCGTGAGAGTGTTTTTCGGTTGGAGTTTCTGCCAATTTGCCGTTTTCTACACCTTCGTCGGGCAAAATACCGCACCAGGCAAGCGATTCAATGATATACTCCTCGGCTCCCGGAACAAATCTCTGTGAGTCGGTGTCTTCAATTCTTAAAATAAAATCCCCCCCCCTCTGTTTTGCATACAAATAGTTGTAAAGAGCAGTCCTTACGCCGCCTATGTGAAGGGGGCCCGTTGGACTTGGTGCAAAACGTACTCTTGTTCTTCGGCTCATTTTAGTCTTGTGTTTGATGTAGATATGAATTATCGGACAGAAGATTATGCTTTCCGTCCCGTTCTTCAATTTTTAATGTACTGTTTACTCTTGGCTCAACAGGAGAGGGGCCCTTACCGGACTCTTCCTTGTTTATTGCCATCCGGCGGCGGATGTATGCAGGCTGATTTTCTAGCTCTGCAATATTGTCATCGGCACCAAGAATGAGAGCAGGCTTTTCTTTTGGTCTGGATTGAGAAACCTGTGGCGCTTCGGTTATTCTTCTTCTCTCCGGCCTGTTTACAGGAAGTTCCTGCTTCTTGCCTATCATCTCTTCGTATGGTGTTTGAGAAGCAATGAAAGGCATTTCGTTTTCCTGACCAAGGGTTACGCTTTGGACAAGCTTGCCTCCAGTAGTTGAAATCTGAGGAAGCGAATGCATGTCAAATCCTGTTGCAACTACAGTAACACTAATAGATTCACCAATTTCAGGGTCATTGACAACTCCTCGCTTGAACTTCTCTACTGTCTCTCCTGTGTACTCTTTTACATAGTCCATAATCTGGGAGAGTTCGGCCATGGTAAGACCGTTGTTGCTGCTTGAAGTAATGTTTACAAGAACGCCTTTCGCAGTTTTCAGGTCGTAGTCGTTTAGCAAAGGAGACGAGAAAGCCTCTTCGACTGCGCGAATCGCTCTGTTTTCACCTGTGGCAGTACCGGTTCCCATAAGTGCCATGCCGCTGTTTTGCATAATCATCTTGATGTCTGCAAAGTCAACGTTAATGAACCCCGGACGGGTAATTATCTCGGCGATACCTTTTACCGCAGAACTCAATACTGAGTTGGATTTTGGGAATGCCTCAAAAATATTAAGCTCGCCAAATATTTTATAAATCTTTTGATTGTCGATAATGAGAAGACTGTCTACATACTTCTCAAGCTCTTTTATTCCAAGAATAGCTCTTTTTAGAAACTCCTGTCCCTCATCCCGGAAGGGAAGAGTTACAACGCCTACTGTGAGAAGGCCCATCTCCTTTGCTATCTGCGCAATTACAGGCGCTGCACCTGTACCGGTACCTCCGCCCATCCCTGCAGTAATAAAAACCATTTCGGTACTGCCGGATAAAGACTCTTTTATTGAATCTATTGTTTCAAGAGCTGCTCTGCGGCCTTGCTCGGGATTACACCCGGCGCCGAGCCCCTTTGCAATAACATTTCCAAGCTGAACCTTTTCCGGAACAGGGCTGCCCTGAAGTGCCATTGTATCGGTGTTGCAGATCATAAAATCGACATCTTTTATTCCCTGCTGGAACATCTGGCTCACAGCGTTTCCGCCTCCGCCGCCTACTCCAATCACCTTAATAATGGATTTGTTGGACTCCCAGTTTAGTGGTATATACTCTTTCATATTAATTAAGCTTCATTATCTCCGGTGTCAAAGAAAGATCTCATTTGTTCCCTGAACCCGTTAAACATTGTTTTTCCGGCAACTCTCTCTTTTTTAATTCTCTTCTCTTCAGTTGAAGCAGTTGCGGTTATTTCAACTTTCTCTAAATCTTCCTGATCAAAAAGTGTTCCTCCGATGGTGTTCTTTTCGGTTTTCTGGTTCTCCTCCTGCATAAATTTCTCGCACTCATAGCCATAAAGAACAAGCCCAACGGCTGTTGAAGAACTTGGTTTATTCACACCTTCGCAAGAGTCAAAGGTAATATTAATATTTGGAGAGGCAATTCTGGTATCGTATCCTGTTTTGTATTTGACAAACTGACAGAGGTTTGCGAGTTGTGCGCCACCGCCGGTCACAACGATTCCGCCATTAAGTTTGTCAAGGTAACCGGAGCGGTCAATTTCATATTGTACAGCTTCCACTATCTCTGCCATTCTTGCCTCGATAATGCTTGCTATAACCTTAAACGAAATCTCTCTGGACTCCCTTCCGCCAATGCCCGGAATAATAACTGTTCTGTTTTCCGGAGCATATTCGCTCACGCACGAACCATACTGGATTTTCATTTGTTCGGCATTGCGGGAAGAAACTCCGCAACCCTGCTTGATGTCTTCTGTAATTGAGTTTCCACCAAATGGAATAACTGCTGTATGGCGAATTATATTGTCTTCAATAACCAGTAAATCTGTTGTTCCGCCTCCGATATCCACCATTGCAACACCCATTTCCATCTCCTCTTCATTGAGAACTGCCAGTGCCGATGCAACAGGCTCAAGTACGAGTTCCTTAAGTTTAAGATCTGCACGTGCAATAACGGATTTACTGTGTTCTGCCGAGTTTGTCCTTCCTATGAAAAGCTTGTAGTTTCCTTCAATCTGGCTGCCGGCCATTCCCCTTGCCTCTTTCATTCCAATATGGTCGTCAATATTGTACGACTGAGGGATAACATGCAAAATACGTTCGCCTGCATTTACCCTTGTTTTGTACATCTCCATCTGCATCTCCTGTACTTCACTTTCGGTTATAAGTACATCCGGCCTCTGCCGGTTCCTCTTGCAGCCTTCGTCTGTGCACCTTATATTCTGGCCTGCAATGCCAACATACACCTCTTTGATCTCAATGTCGTTCTCACTTTTGATTTCCTGAAGTGTTGGGATAAGAGAGTTGAGAACATCCTGGATATTCACAACTTCTCCTCTCATGATTCCTTTAGAGGGAGTCTCTTTGAACGCTACAATTTTATAGCCCGATTCTGTTTTTTCTCCTACCAGGCTCACCACTTTTGTGGTACCAAGGTCAATGGCGGCAATGTAACTTTTCATATATCTAAGTTTTTTTCGTTTTTTGTCTCTCTTTTTTTGCAAACAATCTGGTTGCTGTACTGAAGGTCCACAATCTTATATTTATCCCATCCCTCATTAGGAATTATATTCCTGTAGAAGGAGAGTAGTTTTGCAAATTTATTTTCTACATCCTCTGGTTTGCCAAACATTATATCATGCTGGCCTACACGGGGTGTCATGTGAAGGTTGCCTTTCTCGTCCACGAAAATCTGTTCAATTTGAGCATCCCA
>JAGDMC010000151.1 GCA_017860395.1 Bacteroidota bacterium
AGGTCGCTGGAAGACTTGTCCTGCAAAACATTCACAGAATTAGCTATGGCAACCAGTGTCTTTCCCTTTGCAAATATGTACTCGCCTCCGATGAAACTCTCTTCGCGGAAGTCTCCATTATAGCAGGCATCAAAAATTACTATTCTGGGATTCGGATTAATGGCCGGAACATCTTCCAAAACAATTCCCATATTAACATCGTCCAGAGAGTCCTTTTTTATTTGCTCTTTGTCGAATGCTCCTGCAAACCACGTTGAATCGATTTTGTAATAGCTTTTCCAGGCACTTTTAAGCTGTTCGTTCTTTTCACTGCCTGGTTTATTTTTTCTCAACCAGTTCCTGAAAAGCCTCTTTCCGGCTTCCATGTTTTCGTCGGCCCCCCTGCTTAAAGGAATACCTGTCAGATATTGTCTTTCCGGCATTCCATGTTCGTGAAACAGCATAAGATCGACATCGTCTCTTCTAAGTTCTTCTTTAACCGTTTGTTTCATGTAGGGATACATATGGAACATCAGGAATTTTGCAGAGTTTTTGTTGCCGAAAGCCTGTGGAAATTGTTCTCTCATCGTAACTCCCTCTTCTTTCCAGGCTGTAAGGCTGTTTGAGAAAGAACCCTCTCCGGTATAGGATACAAGTACATCCATCTTGTTATCCAATGCCCTCTCTGCAAACAACTTTTTAAAGTAGTCACGAATCTGCGCATATCCCTCTTCGCTCTTACGTGTTGGCTTAAGCCTTCCTGTATAAATGTCGCAATCTATCCTCTGAGGAGAATCCCAGCGAAGTGAGTAGTAGTGAAATAACCTTTTTACAGAATCCTGATACAGATAATCGAATTTAAGGTCAAAGTCGTCGTAGAATCGGTCCGAAGGTACTGAGGACTCGTCCGGGGTGAACTTTTCCTGGTCCATTTTGAATGCAGAGGTAAAATGCTGTGCATCTCTTATCATAGGAATAGGAATATTGCCAATGAAAATGGCACCCTCAAGTCCCTCTGCCTTGTACAGGGAAAATAGTTCATCCTTTACCTGCTGTGGGTTGGCCCACTGTTTTTCAACTATAAATGTGTGCAAACCTTCACTTTCCAGGAGAGTTTTATAGGAATTGATTTCACTTTTGCAGGCTTTGTATGTATCGTTGTCCACGATAATAGCAAAACTTCTCTCTGTTGCCCCAAGTGGAGTGAACAGAGAGAAAGTAGATGCTATCAGAAATGTTAAAATATTTCTAATCATCTTATTTTGTTTACTTTAGAAGTTAAAGCCAACCCCAAGATTTGTAATTAATCTGTTATCGCTGCCTTCTGTCGGTTTGTAATAATCGACAGCTGCTTTGACATACATACCAGAGTTATTACTCTTGCCAATGCCGGTAAAAAATGATAATTCACCGCCAATTTTGTAATAGCTTCTTCCGAGAAACTGAAACTCAGGATTCATGTACTCCGTAATGATATGAGAGTTTGCATCTGCACCACCGTATACATATGCCTTATTAAGGTTGTTCTTGAAATTAAACGACAGGCCTGCAAGTAGTCTGCTGGTTTTGCCAATTTTCAGATTGGCTTTTCCGTTGATGCCCAGAATAAGATCTTCTATTTTCCTGTAAGATTCAGGCATAATATAAAGATCATCGGAGTTCGCATAAACTGCAGATATACCTCCTCTCCACTTGTATTCAACATCGCCACCCTTGAAGAAGTCATATCTTAATGCTACATCTTTCTGAGAGAATGTAGATCTTATGCTTTTATACATGGTTATCCATCTTTGTACTTCAAACGAGTTGTCAAGAACCTGAACATACTCTATCCCGCTGATTTTGTTGTCGGAATATGAAAGTTCTGCCTTGCTTATGTTCTTACCGGTTGTAACCAGTTGAAATTTTGCTCCGTAATTGTTTTCCTTTATTGTGCCTTCTTTTTTGGGTTTGGTCTGATCACTTATCACATCTTCAACCATAAAGGAATAGTTACCATCAAACAAAAGTTTAACGGATTCACCGGTAAAAGAGTATTGAACTCCTCCTCCCAGCTTGTTCCCGTTGTAGACAAATTTTTTGAGCGATTGCAAACCGCCCACAACTGCAGAATAAAAATTTCCGAGCCCCTTCATTACAAACACATCCTGGTTTTGCTGGTTGTTGCTGTTTGTTGTAGAAGACTCCTGATTAATTTTTCTGTAGTCAAGATTAAGACCTGCGGCATGGTTTTTTAAAACAAAAACCATTGCGGGCTTTACGGTAAGTGTATAAAAATCAGTCTCTGACCTGGGGTCAATTTGTTTTGCTCCTGTTTTGGTAACATACTGAGCTTCAATCCCAAAGTGTATTCTGTTCCAAAGTCTCTTCGAAGAGGCCTTCATTTGCAGATTGTAGTCCTGTTTAACCCAGTCGCTGAGGTTTTTATCAACAGCATAATATGGGTTTCCTCTTGTAGGATCAAGCATTGTGGTATTATAAAGGGTGCCGGTCTGCTTTTCGTTGTTGAATCCGAATTGTCCCCATACATATCCGCCGCCAAGATTCAATCCGCCTTCTGAGGATACGCCAACAAGGCGTTCTCTTTCGCCTTCAAACTTTCTTTTGAAGTCGCCGGATTTCAATTTGTAATCAAATCTAAGCTCGTTGAAATTGATCATTTTATCCAGAATAACACCGGCTCCGTTATTGGAGTTGAACCATAATGATTTTGCCTTTAAGAGCTCCATTGAGGCCGGAGATGTTAAGTTCTCTTTATTATTCTGGGCACACAAATTTTGAGAAAGTAGCAGAGTTAACACTACCGTACCAGCCCAATAAATATTTTTTATTTTTTTCATTGCTTTTAATTTGTAGTTGTTAACAATTATTTCCATACGTTCCATGATGGCGCTTTTGCACCGTTTCTCCGTATTTCCGGAACATTCATAACAGTAAAGTCATCTGAACTGTTATTTGTATCATAATAAATGATCCTTCCATCGGTAAGAGTTGTCTTTATTCTTCGCGCAACACTTTTTGACAGGTAAGTACCACCTACGGTAGCAGCCCCTGCATCCAGCACTGCCGGAACCCTCTTTAACTGGACCTGGTTTATATTTCCAACTAATTCAACGGCATCGATAACTTCTTCTATGCGAATCTTGTAGTTTTTATCAGTTCTTCCTATAGGGCTCACATACACATTTGGATTAATAGCCTCAGAAGGAATATAGATTACAAAAGCTCCTCCAAATACAGATGTCAGCCATTGAGGAGATTGAACGGGCCAAAATGCCATTTGCATGTTTATTGCCGGATTGTCACTTATAAGTGATGTTGTTTTTACTAAAGTCTCAAACTCGGCACTTAAAAGGTCAACAGGGGAAGATGGGTTAAGGTTAACCTTTTTGTGATTGTCTGCCATTTGTGCAATAATGATTGATTCACCCGGATTAAGCAGATAATCCTTGTCCAGTGGAACCTGCCAGATAGCATTAGAATATACAAAATTGGCAGCATCGTCTCCGGGCCATACAGGTAGATTTGCTGTTGCAGTATTCGGATTTAGAAGAGCTAAGCAAAGTCCTTTCACGTTTTGGATGTCTTCGCTGTTATTGTATATTTCATAAAACTGATCACGGAAGTATGAGCCTCCGGTAGGAGTTCTTGAACCACAATAGAATATCTCTTTCAGTATGAGAGCTCCTGATTTTGACGCACCTATCTCAATGTCAACTTGCTTGTTGTCATTGACGATATCGATGTTTACAACGTTGCCGCTGTAATTGTATGTGAAGCCGTCTTTGCTCATTTCCGCTGATGCTGTTATTGTATAGATTCCGGGAATAATATTTCCAATTGTAACAGAACCGTCGGAAGAAACGGAAGTTGTAACTTCATATCTCTCTTCATAGTTAATAAGTCTGACATTTAATGACTCTGGCTTTGGCGCATTACCAATATTAAGGTTAACCTTAACTACAGCATTTAGTGATTTTATTTCCCTGGCTTTTCCTGCCTCCTGAAACTGTTCGCAAGATGTGAACAGAAATAGGGATAAAAGCATCCCGGTAAATATTTTTGATATATTTTTCATTATTATCTTCTTTAGTATTACTTAATCGTTACTGCCAATTCGAAACCAAAGAAAAGTGGAGTCTTGTCATTGATAACAACAAATGACCCGGGTGTTCTTTTCTTTTCGTATAGCGGTTTACTCTGGAACATATTGTTCGCAAAGAATGATGCTCTGAGCATTTTCCCGATTTCTTTGGTTAAGTGAAGGTTAAAAACAACTGTAGGAAACCAGGATTCACCGATAAATCTTCTTGGGTCGTTACTTTTAAACAGATAAGAGAATTCAGGGTCATTTTTCATAGCCGGGTCAAATGCGTGCATTAGACCGTCTGTTCTCGAGATGTATGAAACGAACATAGAGTCATTTCCGATATTATCCCACTCTTTGTATAAAAGGTTCACCTGAGCTGTAAGTGTAATAGCAAAACCTATTGAAGGAATATTGTGAGTAGCACGAAGTGTTGTGCTCCCGGCAGCATATACGCCAATATTTCTCTCAAGCTGGTTAAGGTTCTTTTGTGTACTATATGTATAGGTTTCGTCCCAGTTTGTGGATCTTATGTATGCTCCGTTTAATACAAAAGATGTACGTATAGCATCAAACCTGCCCAGGTCGAAGTCAAACTCCAACCCTCTGTTGTGTGATCTTCCTGTATTTGTAGGAGTAGAATAGCTTATAAAAATATTATTGCTGCTCTTTTCTTTCAGAGTTGGAATAGAACCCGGATTGGCATTTCCTATTTCGTACTCCTTATAGTTTACCAGTTTAAACTGACTTGACATGTCGTACCCGTTCTTCAAATTCTCATTAAAGGCGGTTGCAGAAAAGCGCATCTTGTTCCATTTGAAGTCTAATCCAATTTCGCTCTTTTCATTGGATGCAATCCTGAGATCCTTGTTTTCTGTGTTATATACTTTTGTAGATCCAAGAAGCAGCTGTTCAGCAGCAGGCACCGATGAGCTATTCAGATTATTGAAGTGAACAAAATCGAAATAAGCATTTTCGGGATAGAGGTAAAGAAGTGTAGGTGCTTTGGCGTTTATTCCATATCCTCCTCTGATTGTAAGTTTGGAAGGAATGATGTCAAATGAAATATTTACCCTGGGCGAGACAATACTTTTGCTCTCAATATTATCGTATCTGGCACCTGCCTGAAAGGTGAGTTCTCTCTGCCCGATTTGCCAGTTGAAGTTCTCTTCCAGGTATACTCCTAATTGAGAAACAAAAGGAATGTCTGAATACTTCCTTGGTCTTGGAGAAGAGTTAGCATCTCCCGACCTGAAAGGTGGGTTGGCAAGGTCATATACTTTTCCGTCACCAACATTACCATCGATTTTATAATCGGCACCAACAACAATCCTGTTGCTTATGTTCCCGATTCTCTTTGAAAATGTAGCGTTTACTTTGGCAAATAAATTAATTTCTTTACCATAAATGTCGTATTTGCTAAAGTACTCATTAGGCAAATAAGTTGCATAATAACTGCCTTCGGAATCCGGGATATTAGTAAGTTCTGTTCCGTTTATGTCATATACCTTTTGTCCCGGCCTGTTACTGAGAGAAGCTCCGTCTGTTCTTGACATTGAGTAGGCAGAAAAGGCGTTACCAAGAAGCTCTTCTTTGTAGGAGTGTTTATCCGTATAGTTTCCCGAAAGAGTATATTTGATATTGTTAAGCCATCCCTTATTCACATTGATTGTTCCGTTTGTATTAAGCCTAAGGCCCATATCTTGTGATCCTGAAGCCAGCTGGTTCCTCATGTCATCTGGATTTTTTTCACGTGTATCTTTTCCAAGTGAAAAGTCGAGTGAAGTATTTGACGACAAATTCTTAAATACATTTGAATACAAAACTTTGGCGGTAGCTCTCTGATAATATTTGTAAGACTCTGTAGGCTGGCTGACACTGTATGCATAATCTCCACTTACGTTTAGGTTACCGGCTTTCTCTCCCAGACTGAATCCTTTACCGGCAGACATCTGATAGATTCTTGGATCGGTTTTGAAACGGATGTTGAGAGGTTCCTTCCCTGCCTTAGACCTTATTATTACAGCT
>JAGDMC010000152.1 GCA_017860395.1 Bacteroidota bacterium
TGCCGCATTGCAGTGGAAAAAGGGGCCGATGAAGTAGACATAGTCCTTTCTCTCAGCCATTTTCTTGAAGGAGAATACGAGCTTGCAGCTAAAGAGATATCATCAATTAAAAAGGCGATTGCCCCGGCTCACCTAAAAGTCATACTCGAAACCGGTGCGCTTTCAACTCCCGAAGCAATCGAAAAAGCATCTGTACTTGCAATGGAAGCTGGAGCCGATTTTATTAAAACGTCTACAGGGAAAATAGAGCCTGCAGCTACTCCTGAAGCAGCTATTGTAATGTGCAGGGCAATTAAGGAACACTACCGCAAAACCGGGAAGAAAGTGGGATTTAAGCCGGCCGGAGGGATATCCACACCTCAGGATGCGATCCTGTATTATGCAATCGTTGATACGATCCTTGGCGAAGAGTGGCTCAATCCGGAGCTGTTCCGCTTAGGAGCAAGCAGGCTGGCAAACAATTTGCTGACAGAATTAGAAAACAGACCAATAAATTATTTTTAACATTATGAAAAAAATTACTTTAGTATTATTTACATTGTTTATTGGCTTAAGTGCCTTTTCTCAGAGTTACAAAACTGCACTTGGTGTCAGAACCGGTACAAGTTTCGGCGTAAGCATCAAACACTTCGTAAATAAGCCCGGAGCAGTAGAAGCAATTCTTGATATCGACATAATTAAACAGGACGAGATGAAAATAAGGGCTGCCGGATATTACGAGCACCACTTTGATGTAAATGTAGACGGTCTCTCCCTTTATGCAGGCGGCGGTGCTTCTGCGGGAGTCCATATTGCGGGATTGTACAGCAAAGAGTTTTTGGTTTCGTTTGATGCAATTGGCGGCGTAGAATATAAATTTGCCAATGTTCCTATTGCACTCTCTGCAGACTGGAATCCAAGAATTCAACTGATATCGAATACAGGCTTCAAGGCACCAAATTTTGGGTTCACAATCCGTTATACTTTGTAAACTATACTTAGATATATGAAAGCGTATATAAACCAAAACAAAGACAGGTTCATCTCGGAACTTTTTGAACTACTTCGCATTCCGTCTGTAAGTTCAATGGCTGCTCATAAACCTGATATGGAAAAAGCTGCGGCTAAATATGCACAGCTGCTTCTGGCAGCGGGTTGCGATACAGCAAAAGTTTATCCTACAAAGGGGCACCCTGTCATTTTCGGACAAAAAATTATAGATAAGGCAAAGCCAACTATTCTGGTTTACGCCCATTACGACGTTCAGCCGGCCGATCCGTTTAACCTCTGGACAACTCCCCCTTTTGAACCTCAGGTTCGCGACGGCGCAATTTACGCCCGCGGGGCAAATGACGACAAAGGCCAGGGATTTATGCACGTTAAGGCATTTGAATATCTTGTAAAGACAAATCAGCTTAAGTGTAATGTAAAGTTCATAATTGACGGCGAAGAGGAAATTGGTTCTCCGAGCCTTCCTGAGTGGGCAATGGAACACAAGGAGCTGCTGGCCTGTGACGATATTCTTGTATCCGACACCACAATGATAGACGAAAAAGTTCCTTCAATAAATGTTGGAATGAGAGGGCTTGCATACGTAGAGGTAGAGGTTGACGGGCCCAACAAGGACCTTCACTCCGGCCACTACGGAGGCGCAATAGCAAATCCTATCAACGTGCTTGCCGGAATGATTGACAAACTTATCGACGATAAGGGAAGAATTACAATAAAGGGCTTTTATGACGATGTTGTAGAGCTGTCAAAAGCTGAGCGGGAAATGCTTGGAAGAGCTCCTTTTGACGAAGAAGAGTATATGCATTTTCTTGATATCGACGCCGTTACCGGCGAAGAGGGATATACCACAATGGAGCGAACAGGAATTCGTCCATGCCTTGATGTAAACGGCATCTGGGGAGGATATACCGGCGAGGGTGCAAAAACTGTTCTTCCTTCAAAAGCATTTGCAAAAATATCGATGAGGCTTGTTCCAAATCAGGATAACAAGAAGATTGCCCAGCTCTTTGAAAAACACTTTATGAGTCTGGCTCCTAAAGGAGTTAAAATAAAAGTTACTCCTCATCACGGTGGTCAGGGATTCCTTTGCCCAATCTCTTCAAAGGTTTATAAATCTGCAGCCCGGGCAATCCATGAAGTTTACGGAATAGAGCCTGTTCCAAGCCGCGGCGGCGGAAGCATCCCTGTTCTTGCCGACCTGCAGCAGATTCTCAATGCAAATCCTCTTCTCATGGGCTTTGGCCTGGAAAGAGATGTTATTCACTCACCAAACGAAAGCTACCTTCTTAGCCAGTTCTACAAAGGAATTGAGTCGATAGGGCTGTTTTACAAGTACTATACGGAGTAGCATGCTAAGCTTTTCATAAGCATTACTCAAATATAAATATTCAAAGAGGTTGTCTAAAGTTCGTTTTTAGCAACCTCTTTTTTTTTTGAAACTCCTGAGAAAGGATGGTTGCTTTTTGATTTGCGAAACATATTATTTATTAGTATTTTCGTTTTCAATTAGTTAAAGTATCATGAAACAATATTATTTCAGATTATTTTTAGTGCCGGTAATTGCATTAATGTCATTCACTCTAAATGCCCAGATTCAAAAGGCACAATATAGCGTTAAGAACCTGGACTCCCTGCTGGCAAAAAAAGTCATATATCCTTTAGACGCTCTCCGAAATTCAGATGAAGGAGATGTGATAATATCGTTTTCTGTTACAAAAGACGGGAAACTCGAAAACCCCGGCATAGTAAAAACATCCAATTTTCTGTTGTCAAAAACATCATTGGATGCTGTTAAATGGATAAACGAAAGATGGGTTCCGGCAAAAGACGGAGATATTCCAATTAGTAAGAAATATCTTGTTGTATTCAGATATAGGATTTATTTCAATTCGTCTCCTCCTAAATATAAGCCCGGTGCCGAAAAACAATACAATAAGGGTAACTACCCTAAAGCTCTTAAAATTTACGATGATGCTATCGAAGAGAATCCATACGACAAAGATCTCTTTTTCGCCAGATCAAAAACAAAAGAAGCACTTGGCGATACTGCCGGCGCTGCTAATGATATTGCCGAATACAACCGTCTAAACGAAGAGATTATGGCAGTTGTAGACATCTATGCAATTGCTACTCAAAAAACTGTTGTCCGAACTGTAAATTCAACAGTAAGAACAATGTAAATATTATTAGTGATTGCCTTTTTGAGAAGTCTGATCAGGCTCCAGCCACGCCACCTTTTGTTCTGATTTGTGCTCTTTGCCAATAATCTCTTTATAAAGTTCGGGCCTGCGGGCATTTGTATATCGGAACCCGCCTGCCTGTGTAAGCTTGTCTGCTGAAATATCTGCCGAAACAACCTCATCTCCGAATGCACGACATTCGGCAATAATGTTCCCAAACGGGTCAAGAATCATTGAACAGCCGTTTTTAAGCTGGTCGTCGTCCATCCCTATCGGATTAGAAAAAACGGCATAAATTCCATTATCATGAGCTCTTGACGGCAGCCACTTCATGAGCCATTCTCTCCCTTTTGGACCGTCAAACTCCTTTCTCAGCAATTCCTGATTCTCCCCTCGCCTATCCCACAATACAGGATCAACAAATCCTGAACCCGGGCGGGCAGAAGGTGTGCACATTGTTACATGAGGCATAAAAATGATGTCTGCACCAAGAAGTTTTGTTGCGCGCACATTTTCCACAATATTGTTGTCGTAGCAAATCAATATACCGCACTTCCATCCCTTAATATCAAAAATGCAGTAACTGTTGCCGGGGGTGAGATTCGGATTAATAAAAGGATGAAGTTTCCGGAATTTGGCAATTAGGCCATTCTTATCCACACACACATAAGCTTTGAAAAGATTATTACCGGCATCTTTCTCAAAAAGACCCGCCAAAACTATAATGTTATTTCTTCTGGCAATTGCCGTTAGCTCTCTGACCGAATCGCCTTCCGGAATAAATTCTGCCAATTCGAGCATCTCATCCCTGTTAAGGTGTCTTGCAAAAGTATACCCTGTTACCGAACATTCGTGAAAAGCAACTACATCCGAACCCTTAGCAGCCGCCTCAGCAGCCAGCCTGTCAATTACCCCGAGATTGTATTCTTTATCTCCGGACCGGTTCTCAAACTGAGCCGTAGAAATCCTGATATCTTCCATAGTTCCGCAAATTTACCAAATAATCTAATCCCCGATGCACGCAAAGTTCACGTAGCACTATAACGGTATTGAGTACACAATTGATTAAATTAGAATCCCTCCTAATGAATTCTTTTTTGTCATATATTTATATTGACTTTTATTAAATAAATATCGCATCTGATCAACTATGAAAAATGCAGAATGTAAACTGGTTATATCTTTTTTTATATCATTTCTGATTCTAACAGGTTGTTCGCAAAAACTATCATTAGAATGGATTCCGTTCAATTGGGAAGGTGATACTATTTCCGGAAAATTTATTGATAAAGCGTATATATACATTCCTGT
>JAGDMC010000020.1 GCA_017860395.1 Bacteroidota bacterium
AAATTTTGTATTCTCCTTTAAAAGTTCAGGTATAATAGCCTTAGGAATTGAATCTGTTGCTATAGTTTTAAGAAGCTTTCCATCGCCGGAAAGGAACCCGGTGTTGTCCGAAACCTCAAAAGTATATGTTATCCTGTCGTTATCTGTATCTGTAGATGGTGTCCATGTACAGGCAATGAGCCTTGAATTATTTACGGACAGATTTACGGGGGTGAGAGCCTGCACAGCAGTGGGGCTGGCATTAACTGCGCGCTTTTGAAGCATGTTAATGACCTTTGTGGTATCTCCGTATGTAAATGTCACTTTCGCTGTACGGTCCCCGGCAGTATTGGCCTGAACTGTAAATGTGAGGTCCGCTCCTGTACTTCCGCTCGCAGTGTTAACCGAGAGCCATGATGCCGAGGATGGAATCTGCAGAGTCCACGGTGTATTGGCAGTAACCCTCACAATTTTACTCCCTGCATCTTTTTCAAAAGATACGTTATCATAATCTACCGATAGCTGTGAAAAGCTTTGAGTTACAGTAACAATTTTTCGAAGGTAGTTTGTATTCCCGCTTACACCCGTTGTTAGAATTATAGAGCCTGTTCTGCTATAATTTGTCACATTGTTTTGCGCAGTTATGGTAATTACTCCGTCTCCATCACCACTTGAAGGAGATATTGTAAACCAGCTCCCGGTTGCCTGTGCAGACCATTTGGCATTGCTGGTAATAGAAAGCGTTCCTGTTGCCTGCATATTCGGGACATCTACCTGCATTGCCGATGGAGTGAGTACCGGAGGAGGGTCTTTCACGCATCCTGTAAGTAATAATACAAAGAGAAAAATTGAAGTAATGTTTAGTGTCTTAGTCATATAGGTTCTAATAAACAACGAATGTACAAATTCTTCTTTATATATAACAAAAAAAATGCCCCGGAGTTCCGGGGCATTTAAATATTTATTTATTGCAGTTACTACAATGGATTTTGTACCATGTTAGGGTTAGCATCAATTTCCTGTTTAGGGATGAGGAACACGAAGTTCTTGTCACCTGCAGGGAAGTTAGAAGCTGCATTCCAAAGAGTCTCGTTATGACCAAGACCTCTTCTGTCCATACCTTTGTTCAAACGTTTGATGTCAAGGAATCTTTGTCCTTCACCCCAAAGGTCAGCACGGCGGTGCATAATGATATGGTCAATAAGAGCTGTGCCTGTAAGAGTACTCTTAACATAAGCAGGGTCTCTCTTAGAAATCAAATTGAACAATGCAGTTTGAGCAAGACCGTCATTTCCGCGGCGTGCCTCAGCTTCTGCTTCGATAAGATACATCTCACCTGCTTTAATGTACAGATAGTCGTTTGTCCATGAATCTGTAGACCAGCAAGAGAATTTCCAGCCAACTCTTGGTTTGCCCGAAGTTGTTGCGAAGTCTGCTTTTCTAACGTCTGTGTTTGACATAAAGTCATATACAGCTGTACTGATAAGCCTGTGGTTTCCTAAAGTTGCATATCCGCCGAAGTAAGGGTCAATATGCGAGAAGAATGAAGCGTAGCTTGTTTGTTGTTCGTCAATCATAACAGCGCCCCAGATCCACTCAGTAGAAACTTTATGGAATCCATAGTTGTAGTCAGCCTCAAGAGAGTAACCCGTTCTTGCAGCTTTTGCAAATGTAACGGCTCCTGCCCAGTCGCCTGTTGTAAGGGCAACTCTTGCAGCAATTGCATTTGCAACTGTAATGTCAATATGAGAGGCATTTACTCTTTTTGTAGTATTACCGGTCAAAAGAGTAATTGCAGATGTAAGGTCGGCTTTAACCTGAGTGTAAACCTGAGCAACAGTACTTCTTGCAAGCGCTTCACCGTCAGGAGTAAGTTTAATAGGAACTCCAAGCTGAGTGTTTGTGCCTGTTTCATAGTTGTATCTGTCTGCATAAAGTTGTACAAGCATATAGTGTGAATATGCCCTGTATACAAGAGCCTGAGCTTTCAGGTTGTCTCTCAGTGGTTTTTGTGCGTCAAATACAGTAATGTTGTCTATGTTTGCAAGAAGCAGGTTGGCATTTTGAATAAGGTCATAGTAGTATGCCCATACATATTCAAGGTTACCTGAGTTAATGTTCCTGTGTTCAAGGTACTGATACCATGAAACAAACCAACCGTAACCTCTCTCTGTAGGGTAAAAATCTTCACCCATTGTGTCAAGAGCATAATCAACTGCTTTTTGTCCGAATTTGTCGTGTGCACCATAGTAATAGTAAGTTGCTCTGTGCATACCGTCAATTAGAGTCTGCGCGCCTGTAAGGGTAGAGAAAAGGTCCGCCTCAGCAACGCTCGCTGTTGGAGCTGTCTCAAGAAAGTCTTTGCTGCAGGCAGCAAGTCCAAGAGATGCCAATAATATTATTAATAAACTTTTTTTCATGTCTCTTTCAATTAAAATGTAATGTTAAGTCCAAGTGAAACAATCCTTGAAGGAACATAAGTATTGTCTGCGGTTCCTCCGAAAGTTTGTTGAGGGTCCATACCTTTTCTTGCACTAAACAGTGCGAGGTTGTCACCTGTAGCATAGATTCTTATCGATTTGAGGGTAAGTTTCTTAAGCAGGTTTGAAGGTAATGTATAGCCCAAAGTTACGTTTCTCAGTGAAAGGAAACTAGCATCTGTGAGCCAGCGGTCAGAAGCAGCTGTAGCAGCAGTGTATGCATTCTGAAGTCTTGGAACATTAGTAGTAGTGTTTGTTGGAGTCCATCTGTTTAACATATCAACTGACATGTGTGAACCAAACGCACCCGGATGCATCAAAGCAGCATAGTTACTGTCATACATCTTGCCACCAATCTGGTAGTTGAAGAATATTGAAAGGTCAATTCCCTTATAGCTGAATGTGTTGTTGAAACCACCATAGATTTTAGGAATAGCCGAACCATTGTAATAGTATGAAGCAGCATTTTGGTCTTTGGTTGTAATCTTGTCTGTAACATTACCGTCTGTATCAAGAACGTCTTTGTAGTAAAGAGCAGCTCCGTCTACAGGGTCAACTCCTGCATAACCTCTGAGCCAGAAGTCATAAATAGAGTGACCTACTGCAAGTTTTTTGGTTCCTGAGATAATCTCCTGGAATTTACCGTCAGGGCCTAAAGGCATCTTGGTAATTTCGTTTTTGTAAGAAGTTCCGTTTATATCCAAAGTCCATTTGAAATCTTTAGTTTTAACGATATCGCCTGCAATCTGGAATTCGATACCACCGTTCTTCATTGTTCCGATGTTACCCCATTTTGTGCTGATACCTGAAGATTGTGGAAGTGGAACCTGGAATAAAAGGTTGCTTGATTGTCTTGAGAAGTATTCAACCTGACCGCGGATTCTTTCAAAGAACGAGAATTCAACACCCACGTTAAAGTTTGCATTCTTTTCCCATTTCAATTCAGGATTTGCAAGCTGTGAATAGATTGCACCGTTGAGAAGACCGTTATTTCTGTCATCTATTGAGAACAAGCTCTGATATCCGTAGAAGGTTCCGATATCGCTGTTACCTTGTTGTCCGTAAGATGCTTTTAATTTCAGATCGTCCACCCAGTTAACAGAAGCAAGGAAAGCCTCCTGTTTCATTCTCCATGAAGCACCAAGTGACCAGAAACCGCCCCAGCGAACATCTGTTGCAAATCTTGAAGAACCGTCCATACGGTAAGATGCCGAAGCAAAATACTTGTTTGCAAATGCGTAGCTCAAGTTTGCGAAATAACCTTCCTGAGTAAGAATGTCAGCAGTTGAAGAAGAGCCTTCTGCTACAGAACCAGCAACCAACTCGTTAGAGTCAATTTTGTAGTTTGTTCTTGTTGCCCAAAGGTCATTGCTGTCAAACTGATAATTTTCGTGTCCCAACAAAACGTTTACATTGTGGTCTCCGAATGCCTTGTTGTAAGTCAGAGTCTGGAAGAAAGTATAAGAACGGTTCTTATAGTATTCTTTGGTTGAACGTCCTGAAACACCCTGAGCATCTCCGTATTTGTTATTCTGATATGTAGTGAAATATCTGTTTGAAAGGTCTGTACTTCCTGATACCTTTAATGTAAGGTCTTTCATGATTGTGAAATCTGCTGAAACCCTTGCTGAAAGGTTATTCCTTGTGTTTGATCTCTCATCCAGAGGAAGAGTGAGCATAAGGTTTGAGTTTGGAGCGTAAGGTCTTGTGTGGCCTGCCCATTTGTAAACCGAAGTTCCGCCACCCATATCGTAAGCCGGCGAACCGTCAGACATAAGAAGAACCGAACCGTCAGCAGCCCTTTGATAGATAGGATAGATAGGGCCCATTAATCTTCCGAAGTAGAATGGGTTAGTTGTGTATGTACCTTCTGCAAGAAATCCTGTTGAACTTGAAGTGTTTCCTGAAATACTTGCATCAAGCTTGAACCATTTGTTGATTTTAGAAGTCATACCTACGCGGCCGGTAAAACGGTCGAAACCTGACCATTTAACATAACCTTCTTCGTTAATGTATCCGAATGATGAATAGAAAGTTGTTCCTTCTACGCCACCGCTAACCGATACATTATAGTCTTGTCTTAAACCAGACTGAGCAAGAGCATCATTCCAGTCGTCCTGATACATTAATACAGCAGCAGGATTTAGTTTACCATCTGTACCTACCAACTGGTCGTTTGCTACATTATATGAGTTGTAACCTCCGAGTTTTGCTACGATACCGTTGGTTGTTCCACCGCTTGCAAGAGTAGCAGCTGCTGCAGGAGTCATACCGCCGGCAATAACGCGTGCGTTTTTCCAGCCTTCCCACATAAGTTCGTAATAATCCTTAACGGAAACTCTTTCGTACTCTTTAATTGCCCTTGATGTTGTACCAATGTTTACTTTTGCAGTAACAATAGCCTTACCTACTTTACCTCTTTTGGTTGTTACCATGATAACGCCGTTTGCACCGCGTGATCCGTAAAGAGCAGCAGCAGCAGCATCCTTAAGAACGCTGATAGACTCGATGTCGTCTGTAGGGATAGAGTTAATATCACCGTCAAATGCAGCTCCGTCAACAACATAAAGAGGGTTGCTCGATGCATTGATTGAACCGATACCGCGGATACGGATTGAAGCAGATGAACCAGGTTGTCCCGAAGCACCTACAACCTGTACACCCGGTACAGCACCTGCAAGTGATTTAGTAACGTTTGTAGACTGGATTCTCTCAATCTGCTCTTTCTTAACAACTGCGGCAGAACCGGTGTAAGATGATTTCTTAACTGTAGCATAAGCTACAACCATTACATCTTCCAACTGCAGCGCATCCTGTTGAAGAGTTACGTTAACAACTGTCTGATTTCCGATCTTAACAGTCTGGGTTACCATACCTATGTATGAAAACTCAAGTGTCGCTCCGGAAGCCACGCTGATGGTGTACGTACCGTTGAAATCGGTAACAACACCTGTGGTTGTACCCAGAACCTTAACGGCTGCACCAATGACAGGGGCTCCGTCAGTAGCATCGGTAACAATACCTGTTACACGAAGAGTCTGTGCCATCAGCACATTTCCCGCCAACAATAGAAGAGTTGCGAGAAGTAATCTGATTTTTTTCATTTAGTTAAATTTTGGTTAGTAATTAGTTTAATTAGTGTATGATTTTTGTCTTAGTATTCAAAAAACACATTTAGTAAAGACAAATATATTAAAATAAAATGTAATACAAAATACCGAATGGCCTAAAAGCTACCATTTACAAGAAAAAATATTTGATGTTCCGGTTCATGAATCGGAACTATTTAATGTTGTTTTTGATTTTGTATTGGGATGGAGTTAAGCCGGTATGTTTTTTAAACGATGTGTTGAAAGATGTTTTAGAGTTAAAACCAGACTCATACAGGATTTCCAGGATTGTTTTCCGGCTCTCTTTGGTAAGTATTTCGCATGAATATTGAATTCTGAGTCCGTTAATATAGTCGTAGAATGATTTTTGCTTATACTGGTTAATTATTTGAGAAAGATATCTCCCGGATATCCCTGAAATTTGGGACAAACAGTCCAAAGTGAGTTCCGGTTCAAGAAATAACTTCTCTTTTTCTACGATTCTGTGAAGTTTTTCGAGATACTCAAGAGCGAGTTCAGGAGTAAGATGAGAGCCAATATATTTCTCATTCTTTGGTAATTCATTGATTAAGACCGGATTTTCGATTGCATTAAAGAAAAGGATATTATAGAAAATCAGAAACGGCAGGAAAGCAAAAACCTCCCCGGTAATTGAAGATTGGTCCTTATAAATTCCAAGATAAAATGCTATTAAAGGGGCAAAACTGGCTAAGGCATATCCCAAAAAAACAACAGTAACCCAATTACGGATTTTTGATTCGTCCCTGGAAAAGTTTTCCTTTACTTTCTTGTGATATCTGGCCAGAACATACAATCCGGCAAGAGTGTATGCAAGAACCTGTACACTTACAATTAAATAAACCTCAATATCAGGAAGTGAAATTACTCTCTGAATCAACGAGTAAATGAGAATAAGCAGGAAAGGTATACAATGATATACCACATACTTATCAGGTCTGTCTCCTTTTTTTGTCAGTGCCCTGGCGTAAAGAAATAATGATGGTGCCCATAACAGTTCAAAAAGTGACAGAATAACGGATATCTCACTATAAATACTATATTTTCTTAGTATCCACGATACAATCCCGAGCAGTTGAAAACCAAAGAAGAATAATAATACTTTATTGTAATATTGTTTAAATGACTTGAAAAAGATAAAAATAACGAAGAATAGAAGCTCAAATACAGAAGTAAAGGTTATAATGTCGGCAAAATCGAAGGTCATAAAAACAGAAATTTACATACAAATATAAAATAAATTCCTGTCAGAAAGGCGGTTGAGAATGCTTTCCCAACAATATATTGCTATTATTTTACTTTTATTGCATAACAATAGCCGTTAGTTTTAAAAGTCCACAAGGTTTTCCCCGATTTTGCCCCGATAGCGTAAACTGTACTGTCTCCACTTCCCACATAAACAACTCCTTTGCAGGCAACAGGTGATGAAAGATAATAATCCCACAAATCCTTCCTGTTTTCGCCTTTTGTTTTATACTGCCACAATAATTTACCGGTATTCTTGTCTACAGAATAAAGATTCATGTCGCAACTACCAAAGTAAACGCTGTTTTCACTGACAACAGGCGAAGTGTGTATTGCTTCGCCTGTCCTAAACTTCTATAACAGGGATTCCTGTGCAAAAGATTCAGTGAAACTCGAAACACATAAAAGCAACAAAACAATTTTTTTCATACACAAATAATAATTATATGATTCAATTTTCATTGCAAATGAAGGAATATGAATAAAGAAAAATGTTCCGAATCGCGAACCGGAACTAAATTTTATAAAGAAAAGCCGGCAGTTGGAATCCAACTGCCGGCTTTAAATATTTTATAAGGAACTTAATCCTTTAAAAACTAAACAAGACCTTGTTCAAGGGTTGCCTGGGCAACTTTCATGAAACCTGCAATGTTAGCACCGTTTACATAATTGATGTAACCGTCTTTTTGAGTTCCGTATTTAACGCAAGCCTCGTGTATGCTAAGCATGATTTGTTTAAGTTTTGCATCTACCTCTTCGGCAGTCCAGCTGATGTGCATTGCATTTTGAGTCATTTCAAGACCTGATACTGCAACACCACCTGCATTTACAGCTTTACCAGGAGCATACAAAACTTTAGCTTTTGTAAATTCGTGGATAGCTTCAGGTGTACAACCCATGTTTGAAATTTCGCCAACGCATGTTACGCCGTTTTTGATAAGCTCTTTTGCATCGTCGCCGTTAAGTTCATTCTGGAAAGCGCAAGGAAGAGCGATGTCTACCTTAACAATCCATGATTTCTTACCTGCGATGAATTTAGAACCAGGGAATTTTTTTGCATAAGGTGCAACAACGTCGTTGTTTGAAGCACGAAGTTCGAGCATATACTCAATCTTTTCTGCGTTCATACCTGCTTCGTCAATAATAACGCCATCAGGGCCTGAAAGAGCGATAACTTTTGCTCCGAGTTCGGTTGCTTTCAAAGCAGCACCCCAGGCAACGTTACCAAAACCTGAAACAGAAACAGTTTTGCCTTTAAGCTCAATATTTCTTGTTTTAAGCATGTGGTTTACAAAGTATACTCCGCCGAAACCTGTAGCTTCCGGACGAATAAGTGAACCTCCCCAGGTTGCGCCTTTTCCGGTGAGAACGCCGGTGTTTTCGCGGGCAAGTTTCTTATACCAGCCGTACATAAAGCCGATTTCTTTTCCGCCAACTCCGATATCACCTGCAGGAACATCTGTATCAGGGCCAATGTTGCGCCATAATTCAGTTATGAAAGCCTGGCAAAAACGCATGATTTCTGCATCAGATTTTCCTTTTGGATTAAAATCCGAACCGCCCTTTGCTCCACCCATAGGAAGAGTTGTAAGAGCATTCTTGAAAGTTTGCTCAAAACCTAAAAACTTAAGGATTGAAGGGGTTACAGATGGGTGAAAACGGAATCCGCCTTTGTATGGGCCAATTGCATTATTGAATTGGATACGATAGCCAAGGTTTGTCTGAACTTCACCTTTGTCGTCCTGCCAGGTAACGCGGAAAGTAAAAATACGATCCGGTTCTACCAGTCTTTCTACAATTTTTGCTTTCTCAAATTCCGGGTGTTGGTTGTAAACCTCCTCAACTGATTCTAAAACTTCGTGAACTGCTTGTAAGTACTCTTTTTCATGGCCATACTTCTTTTCAAGTTTCGCCATAACTTCTGCTACTTTCATAATAGAAATTTTTATTTATAATGTTGTTTGTAATTTAAGGAACTTTCTTTATTTATTTGACCTCCCATGTAGAGCCACTTTTAAGCAGTTCGTCCATGTTATGTATTGTGGCTTTCTCTTTAACCTCAATGAGCTGGTCTCTCACATTGTCGTCGTATGTCTTGTCTTTCACAGCCCTTATAACACCAAGTGCCACAGGGTATTCCGGATATTTCATATCAATGAGCATAGAGTGAAGACCCGGATTTTCCTCTGTTGCATCGTGAACAAGAAGGTCTTTTTCTGTTATGCCGTTTTCGCCAATTTTAACGACTTTAATTTTTATCCCATCAAGCATAAGCCCTTTGTCTCTGTTTTTACCGAAAATCATAGGCTCGCCGTGTTTGAGAATGATTGTTCTGTCTGCACGATTTTCGCGATCGGAAAGAACGAAATGTGTTTTATCGTTAAATATCACACAATTAACCAAAACTTCTGTAACAGCTGTTCCGTCATGCTTTGCAGACGCAACCATAATCTTTTGTGTTAACTCAAGCTCAACATCAAGGCTCCTTGCGAAAAAAGTTCCTCTTGAACCAAGAACAAGGGCTCCCGGATTGAAAGGATGCTCAACTGTTCCGTAAGGTGAGGTTTTTGTAACTTTTCCAAGTACCGATGTTGGAGAGTACTGGCCTTTTGTAAGCCCGTAAATTTGATTGTTGAAAAGTATGATATTGATGTCTATGTTTCTCCTGACAGCGTGGATAAAGTGGTTACCGCCAATCGCCAGCGCATCGCCGTCTCCGGTTATCTGCCAAACTGAGAGCGTAGGATTTGCCACTTTCACTCCAGTTGCAATTACTGATGCTCTGCCGTGGATTCCGTGAAATCCGTAAGATTCCATATAGTATGGGAAACGCGAAGAACATCCGATTCCAGAAACAAATACAAATCTTTCTTTTGTGTAGTTAAGAGCTTCGCAAACTTCGGGCAGTGCTCTTTGCACAGATGCCAGAATAGCATAGTCCCCGCAACCGGGACACCATTTTACCTCTTGATTACTTTTAAAATCTTGTGGTGTATATTTCATCTCTTTAGTTTTTTCGGGTTTAATACTATAAAATTGCGTTTACTGCGTCAACTATCTCCTTAACAATGAAGGGTTGTCCCTGTACTTTGTTGTATTGGAGGAATTGGAACTGCTGAAATTCACCTTTGAGGTAATTTGCAAATTGTCCGCTGTTTAGTTCGCAAACAATAATTTTTTTATAGTTGGCAAATATTTTAGCTGTGTTTTTTGGAAGAGGCATAATGTAATCGAAATGTGCAAGGCTTACACTCTTGCCCTGGGTATGCAGCTCTTTTACAGCTGTGTACAAATGCCCGAAAGTTCCTCCCCATCCTACTACAAGTACATCTGCTTTCTCATCTCCGATAACTTTTTGTTCCGGGATGAAGTTTGCAAGTCTTGCAACCTTCTCTGCACGCTCTTTAACCATTCTTTCGTGCACAAGAGGATCGGAAGAGACTCCACCATCATTGTTTTTTTCCAGTCCGCCAACTCTGTGTTCCAGACCTACTGTTCCCGGCAGTGCCCATCTTCTGGCAAAGCGTAAATCGTCCCTTTTATAAGGCCAGTATGGAACTTCCTGAGGTTTGTCAATTATTGGTGGGTTAATTTCCGGATAGTCCTTCATGCTTGGAATCTTCCAAGGTTCCGAACCGTTTCCTATAAATCCTTCTGTTAAAAGAATAACCGGCATCATGTGTTCCATTGCATACTTGCCTGCATAAAATGCAGCGTCAAAACAATGAGATGGCGAGTGAGCAGCAATTACTGCGATAGGACACTCTCCGTTTCTTCCGTAAAGAGCCTGATTGAGGTCGGTCTGTTCGGTTTTTGTAGGTACACCTGTAGACGGGCCGCTCCTCTGAACGTCCACAATAACAAGTGGCAGTTCGGTAATCATTGCAAGCCCAAGTGCTTCCGATTTAAGTGAGAGCCCGGGGCCGGATGTTGTTGTAACTGCAAAATTCCCTGCGTATGCTGCACCTATTGATGTACAGATACCTGCAATCTCGTCTTCGCACTGAAGTGTTTTTGCATTTAACTCTTTGTGAATTGCAAGCTCTTCGAGGATACTTGTTGCAGGAGTGATAGGATATGACCCGCAAAAAAGCGGCCTGCCCGATTTTTCAGAAGCGGCAAGCAGTCCCCATGCTGTAGCCTGGTTCCCGTTTATGTTTCTGTAAATTCCCTTTTCCTGTTTTGAAGGAGCAATGCTATATGTATTAGGAATTGCATGAATATTCCCAGCGTAGTTGAAGCCATCTTTAATAACCTTCTTATTTGCCTCGATAAGTTCAGGTTTTTTGCGGAATTTCTTCTCAAGATATTTGAAAGTAGATTCCATCGGGCGGTTAAACATGTAGTAGCAAATGCCTAATGTGAACATGTTCTTTGAACGGATAACGGCTTTCGCATCCAGCCCGCTGTCTTTAAGGCTCTCCTTTGTGAGAGTCGTAATTGGTGCAAAAATGATAATTCTGTCCTGAATCTTAAGCTCTGCAACAGGGTCATTTGTTTTAAACCCGGCTTTTACAATTCCTTTTTCGTCAAATGTATCAGAGTCTATAATAATTGTAGCTGTTGGTTTTGACCATTTGGCATTGGCTCTGAGGGCTGCCGGATTCATAGCTACCAGAACATCACAATAATCACCCGGAGTGCGGATTTCGCCGCTGCCTATGTTTACCTGGAATCCGGAAACTCCGGCAACTGTACCTTGAGGGGCACGAATCTCAGCCGGATAGTCCGGAAATGTTGAGATTTCATTTCCGAAAATTGCAGAAGCATCGGCGAACAGTGTCCCTGTCAGCTGCATACCATCTCCGGAGTCACCTGTAAATCTGATTACT
>JAGDMC010000021.1 GCA_017860395.1 Bacteroidota bacterium
TTTCTAATTTGGCAAATTTTGGAAGAATCAAATTCAATAAATGCTTTTTCAATGCATTCAGATAATTGCCCAATGGAAGCTCGTTCAACTACAAAGCCAATTTCGTGACTTAACTTGTCTGTCCATATTGTACTCAAATAATCCCGCTCATACCCGGGCATTTCTCCTGCGTTAATGGAAAGGGTAATAACTGGTTTTTCATATAAAAATGCGAAATCAAATCGAACGGATGAGGTGTCAGATATCAATAAATCGGCCCTGCTCATTGACGTGGATGGCGAGATTAATTCATCCCATTCGATATTTTGTATTTGGCTGAGTTCGTTCTTACATTTTTTTATTAATTCCTTTTCAGAAATATATGATTGAGGATGGGGACGCACTATTACATGGTAACCTGCCCGGGCAATTTGTTTAATAAATTCTGTTCCATAGCTTTGCAGGCATCCTTTACTGCCCCAGGAAGACCCGACGAGGATGGTCTTCATACCTTCTTTATGTGCCTCAGTCCTCTTCTCTTCAACTAACCCGTCAAGATATGGCAGTCCAAGAGGTAATAACTCTTTCTTTTTTAAATTCCGGAGTTTCTCAATTTCCCTGATGGATTCAATCTGGAAATCACCCACAAGTATAACAGAGTCATATTGATCCAATGATCCTGTTTTGTACATCGATAAATCATTAATAGAGTGAAAAACATGCATTAAGTTATTTACTCCAGCAGGTTTTCGTATTGGAGAGCCTTTTGTACCAATATTTGGTGTTGTTGTCAATAAAGTATCTGCCTCTATATGCGCAACTCTGGTATAAGACCATGGCCCATAACCAAGAAATTGGGAATGCATTAAGTCATTTTCAATTGTAAGCGCAGGATCGTTAACATCCAGCGTATAGTATTTAAATGGGTGTTTATTCTGGATTAAAGCGTCGACAATTGGTTTGAATGTTCCCCAATACTGCAGGCCTTCACTTAGTATTGCAATTTGGGGTTCATCATAATTGCCATTTTTGCGATTATCTACATATCCACCTTTCTTAAAAAACCGAAGGATTAATTCTCTTATAAAATAGATTGCAGCAGCAACACTTGCCACAATTATGTTAACAAGTACTCCACCGGTACCGGGATCAAGGTATGCGAAAGCAGCAGTAGGCGAAAACAATATTATAAATATAATAAGAAAACGTTTCATTTTTATAGGTTAATTGTTCTGCATAGTCTACCAAATATGTTCAATTGCGGTTGTCAAATCTTTTTCAGAAATGTATCTTGGGTTGTTGTTAAGCCTTTCTAAATTTACGCCGGATACTATTTTGCAAATATCATTCTTATTACTTGCGCCCAGATTGCTAAGTTTCGTCTCCAGACCGGCTTGTATAATAATATGCTCTAACTTTTCGCTTCCTTCCTTAATTGTTTTACAGTTCATTATTGAACACAAATTTTTTCTGGTTTGTTCTGTTGAGTAATATTCATCCATATTATATTCAAAAAAAAACGGTAAAGTCAAAGCAACTGCATGCCCATGAGGGATATTATATAGATAAGTTAATATATAAGCCAAAGAATGTGGTGCCGTAGTTTTGGAAATATTAATTGCCCTCCCTGCATTATATGCTCCTTGTTGCATTTTTTTTCTTGACATAGCATCAGGAGAATTAATGACTTTCGGAAACACTTCAAGTATATTCTCTATAGCCCTTTTTGCATATGATTTACTTTCATTAGTGGCTCCAATAGCCCAATAAGATTCTATTGCCTGACTCAGGGCATCCATCCCGGTAACTGCCGATAAATAAGCGGACATTGAATAGGTGAGGGTTGGATCCAAAATTACTATATCTGGTAGTAATGATTTGTGAGCAACTGAATATTTTGTACTTCCAACATAAGCAACGGCAAAATGAGTACATTCACTTCCACTGCCAGCTGTTGTCGGAACTGCAATAAACATGCAATTTCTTTCTAATAGTTCCCGTTGACCTTCAACGGTCATTTTTGCATCCTCATAATTGCTTTGTAAAGTAAGTATAAGCTTTGCTGTATCTATAACGCTGCCCCCGCCAACTGCAATTAAAACATCTGGCTTGAAATCATTTACAGTTTCAGCCCCATCTACTAAATCAATTAATTCAGGATTTAATCTAAATTCAAAGTGCCTGACTACTGAATACCTGATTAATATTTTATCTAAAATTACTTTTGCTTTACTTAGTTCGTAGGATTGCTTTCCTGTCACTAACATTACACGTGATGCGCCGGATTCTGCCAAAATATCCTCAATATCTTCAATACGAGAATAAATTTTTTGAGCATCAAAAAATTTTATCATCGTTTTTTTATGAAATCAATTAAGGCCTTTTTGTTTTCAATGGGTGTAGATGATGGCCTGCCAAGATTATTTCTGGAAGATTTATTGACTTTTATCTCAAGTAAAACAGGGCCATCATATCTTAAAACATTATCAATCTCTACTTCAAATTCGCTTTTTGAAGAAACACTTATTGCTTTATTGTAGCCACAACTTAATGCAATTCCAGGAAAGTCAATATCGTAGCCAACAGTAGGCTGGCCCCCAACGGATTCGTGTGACCCATTATTTAATAAAATATGATAAAAATTGTTTGGAGCATTCTTTCCAACTATGCCCATTGATCCCATATGCATAATTAAAGAACCATCTCCATCCAGACAAAAGACTTTTTGATTTGTGTTCAACGCAATTCCTAACGCAATTTGAGAGCAGTGTCCCATAGATCCGACTGTCAGGAAGTCTCTGTTATTATTTTGCAAATTGCGTACACGGTACTCAAAAACCTCTCTTGAAGATTTTCCGGTTGTTGACACAATAATAGAATCTACAGGGAGTTTGCTGAGTAATGTTTCAATAGCAGTTTCTCTGCTCATTTCAAATTTTGGGTTAATCTCTTTTTTTAAGCAATAATCATTAAAAGTGTTCTTTTTAATAATAATTGCAGCGGGAGCCTGCCGCTTAACTGTCAATTTGCATGCTTCTTCAATAAGATTTGCATAATCGGTGCTATCTGAATCCAGAACATAGTAAGGTATTTCCATCGCATCCAGTAACGCATTCTGCACTCTTCCCTGCTTAATGTGCTGAGGTTCGTCTTTTATGCCTGGCTCTCCTCTCCATCCAATCATTAGCAACATTGGTATGCCATATACCTCCTTATCTGCTAAGGATAAAATCGGGTTTACGGCATTACCCAGCCCGGAGTTCTGCATATAAACCAGGGGAACCTTACCCGTTGCGATATTATAACCCGCTGCCAGCGCAATTGCAGCACCTTCATTGGCAGTAATGAAGTTTTTATTTGATGGCGTTTCATCTGTTATGTAAGAACATATATCCTTTAAAAGAGAGTCCGGTACTCCTGCGAAAAACTCCACTCCGTTATCAATTAGAGCATTATAAAAATTTCTTACATCAATCATCTCAGAAAAATTATTTGGTTCCGGGAATAAGTGTCAGAATATCATTTATTGACATACATAAATCATCTGCTTCGAAAGATCTTTTATTCAATAGTATGGATTTAGCAACATTAACCATTGCCGGATATGAAGATCGTAACATATGATTGGCATATATTACAATGTTTGCTCCCCAACATATAAATTCATCTTCAGTAATATGATTGTATGTAGAAGGGACAACAACAATTGGTGTAGATTTATCCTTTTCCCGGAACTTTTGACAGAAATCCCGGATATCTTCCCCAGATTGATCTTTACTATGTATCATTATTCCATCTGCACCTGCTTTAACATAATTTTCTGCACGGAATAAAGCGTCAAGTAAACCTTTTCCACAGATAAAACTTTCGATACGCGCAATAATCATGAAGTCATCAGTTATCTGTGCTTTTTTCCCCATCGAAATTTTATAAGAAAAATCTTCAACTGTATCTTGTTCCTGTTTCACACCCGTTTCGAATAAAGAGTTCTTCTTTAGACCGATTTTGTCCTCGATTATTATAGCAGATATGCCAAGTCTTTCGAGTGTCCTGACCGTATAAATGAAATGTTCCGGTTTTCCGCCTGAATCACCATCGTAAATCATTGGTTTTGTTGTGCATTCCAATATGTCATTAATTGAATGGAGTCGTGTTGTTAAATCAACGGCTTCGATATCAGGCTTGCCTTTAGAAGTTGAATCAGTTAGGCTTGATGACCACATTCCATCAAATTCTTCAAGTTTTCCATCAACACTAATAGTAATATTTTCGCAAATAAGCCCGGTAAGTCCGCTGTGAGATTCTAAAATCCGGACTATCGGTTTTACAGAAATCAACCGTCTTAGCCTCTTTAGCCTTATTTCAGGAGTTGTTCCAATCTCTTTTAAGCTACAGTTAAGCTGTGTTGAAGATATTCCTTTTGTGTACGGAATATCTATAAGCTGCCCACCCCATTCCGACAAAACATCTATTACCTTTTGCCGGACTTTCTGCTGTACTCCCTCTTTCCAATCATCTCCATGCACTACAAAATCTGGTTTGACAAGCCTTAAATTGGCTTCGTAGTCAAGCGTTGTTTGCGGGATTACTTTCGTAACACCTTTAATATTCTCAATAACAATTTTTCGCTGTTCATAAGACATATAAGGCAGTCTTTTATAACTTGCTACAGCTTCATCCGTGAGCAGACCAATAACAACATCTCCAACTTTTGAAGCTTCTTTAATGATGTTTAAATGACCAGGATGAATGATATCAGCACTCATTCCCACATATGCAGTTTTTTTCATAGCTTATGCCTCAAAAATTGGAATAATACAAAAATTAAGAATAAATATACCAGTCATATAATTTTTTAACCCCTTCTTCGATTTCAATTTTATGATGCCAGCCGAGTGAGTGAATTTTTGATGGATCGGTGAGTTTGAGAAGAGTGCCATCAGGTTTTGTAGCGTCAAATATCAGCTCTCCTCTTAATCCAATAATTCCTTTAATTAAGTTGGCCAGATTATAAATAGATATCTCTTTTCCTGTACCAATGTTTATATGTGTATTCCTTACCTCAGGGGCCTTTGGTGTAACATCCTTGAAATTTACATTTTCCATAACAAAAACGCAAGCATCTGCCATTTCTTCACTCCATAAGAATTCTCTCATAGGAATTCCTGTCCCCCATACTACAACAGATACGGCATTGTTTTCTGATTGAATTATTCCGAACTTTTCAAGTTTTGAGAGGATTTCTGAATTTGAAGAATCTCCATTAACTCCTTCAACAGGTCTTTTCGTTAAATCCATCCGGATTGAATTCCAATTGTTATTTTCAAGACATTTACCAAGGTATGCTTTACGAATAAGGGCTGGTAATACATGGGACGTTTCCAGATTGAAATTGTCGTTGGGGCCATATAGATTGGTGGGCATAACACTCAGGTAGTTAGTGCCATATTGCAGATTATAGCTTTCGCACATTTTAATACCGGCAATTTTAGCGATAGCATAAGGCTCGTTAGTGTACTCAAGAGGGGAGGTGAGAAGAGTGGCTTCATTCATTGGCTGAGGAGCCTCACGAGGGTATATACAAGTGCTTCCCAAAAAAAGTAGTTTTTTAACTCCGGTTTTCCAGGAGCAGTGAATAATGTTATTTTCTATCATCAGATTTTCATAAATGAACTGCGCACGATAGATACTATTAGCCATTATTCCACCAACCTTTGCTGCTGCGAGAAAAACATATTCGGGTTTCTCGTTTTCGAAAAAATCATTCACAGCCTGCTGATTAGTAAGGTCAAGCTCATCTATTGAGCGGAGAACAAAATTGGTATAACCTTTTGCTCTCAAGTTCTTAAGAATGGCCGAACCAACCAGTCCTAAATGACCAGCAACATATATTTTACTATTTTTTTCCATTTTATTCGAAATAATTAAGAGTTTTGTAACCACCTGATTTTAACCAGGCATCCTTATGCATAAGTTTAATGTCACTTTGCATCATATCCTCAATCAATCCCTTCAGGTCGTAGCTTGGTTCCCAATTAAGTCTTGTTCTTGCTTTTGTGGCATCACCAATGAGAAGGTCAACCTCTGTAGGGCGAAAATACTGTGGATCTACTGCTACTACTGCATTTGCGAGTTTAATCCGAACATGAATTTGCTGGAGATATTCTTTTCCTACTTTAGTGTTGAATACAGATTCATCGACAGAAGTTATGTAACCCTTTTCCTGGCGGCCCTCTCCTTTAAAAGTAATCTCTATTCCTATCTCTTCTGCAGCTAATTTTATGAAATTTCGGATGGTTGTAGTAACACCGGTGGCAATAACATAATCATCGGGCTGTTCCTGTTGAAGTATGAGGTACATAGCCCGGATGTAGTCCTTCGCATGTCCCCAGTCTCTTTGACTGGATAGATTCCCCAGAAATACGGTCTCCTGCATCCCAAGAGCAATTCTGCTTAGAGCACGAGTAATTTTTCTTGTGACAAAAGTCTCTCCGCGAATCGGAGATTCATGGTTAAACAGAATACCATTGCTTGCGTGAAGGCCATAAGCCTCGCGATAGTTAACTGTGATCCAATATGCATACATTTTTGCTGCAGCATAAGGAGAACGGGGATAGAAAGGTGTTTTTTCTGTTTGCGGAACTTCCTGTACTTTACCATACAATTCGGACGTTGAGGCCTGATATATTCTTGTTTTATTAACAAGATCCAGCAATCTTACAGCTTCCAGAATCCTGAGAGTACCAATACCATCGGCATTTGCTGTATATTCTGGAGTTTCAAAACTCACAGCTACGTGGCTCATTGCAGCCAGATTATATATTTCGTCTGGTTGAACCTCTTGAATTATTCGAGTGAGATTCATTGAATCTGTGAGATCTCCATAATGAAGAATGAAATTTCTGTTTTCAATGTGAGGATCCTGATACAGGTGGTCAATCCTGTCGGTGTTAAAAAGAGAAGAACGACGTTTAATTCCGTGTACTATATAGTCTTTTTTCAGAAGGTACTCAGATAGGTATGCACCATCCTGACCTGTTACACCAGTTATTAGTGCAGTTTTTTGTGACATATTGTTATATAGTTAATTGCTAAAATTTAAACTTACTTAAGATGCAATATATAATATTTTCGCATAAAGGCGATATATATTATTCCCGTTACGAATGCCAGGATAATGAAGTAACCTGTACCGAATTCTTTAAATGCGAAATACCCGGACATTACTGCAGCCTGAACGGCCATATATATCAATGAAACATATATTTGAGGGATATGAAGTTCATTTGACATAATCTGATACATGTGTTTCCTGTGAGCCTCAAATATATTTTCTTTCAACATTAATCTGTGGGCGATTGTCAATATGCTGTCCACACCATATATCAAAAGGACAATAATGTATGTTATATCCCCGGTTTGAACAATCAACTTACCAAGGAGAAAGAGAATAATAAAAGCTATGCTCACAGACCCCACATCGCCTGCAAAACACCTCGCCTTTTTTCGAAAATTGAAGAAATTGAATACAAAAAGAGATAATGAAATAATGTATATGAGTTTATTATCAATAAATGGATAAAGGAAATTATTGATATACCAGAATGAACCCATAACAACCAAGCTGTATCCACCGGTTATGCCATTTATTCCATCCATAAAATTATAGGCGTTTATGATTCCTGTAGAAACAATAAGCGCAATAACTGAGAAATACCAGGGAAGAGAATAGAAGCCGCAATCATAAAACATCAGAAGCATTGAAGCAAAATGTATTATTATGCGGTATCTGGATGGGACTGTCTTGATATCATCCAGAAAACTAATGAAAGCAATTGTTGTCAGTCCGGTAAAAAATAATGGATACTGGAATCCGAAGAAAAGAAAATAGAATATTACGCCTACAAAAAAAATAATTCCGCCACCTCTGAGAGTAACTTGTTTATGAGAGCTTCTCTCGTTTGGCCGGTCAATAATATTAAAGTGGTCGGCAATTTTAAAATATATAAGAATTGCCAAAACCAGAAGCAAACAAATAAATAATAGTTTTTCAATCATTCCTGAAAGAATTTAAAGTCTTTATCATTCCCTCTCTGGAGGTAAGAGGCAGACTATCTATTTTCAGAGCTTTTTTAATTTTATCATTTGAAACAACATAGTTCTCTGTGAGTTTTTGCAATCTCAGTGAATTTAGTGGTAAATGTAAAATATCTCCAAGTTTTGCACAGTAACTGATGAACCGCTTGTTAGTTTTCAGGATATGTGCCTTTTTCCCAACAGAACAGGCCATTAATTTAATAAGTTCGTTTGTCGAGAGGGGAGAGTCGTCACAGAAGTTATAAATTCCGGACTCAACATCGGAGGCTATTAATTTATCAATAATAAAAGCTAAGTTGTCGAATGAAGTAAAAGATCTTTTGTTTTCGAAAGATCCTAATGGCCAGGGCATTCCTGTTTTTGCGATTCTGTATAACAGGTTAAGATTACCCTTATTCCCGGGACCATGAATCATACAGGGTCTTAAAATATATACTCTCTTACCGGTAAATTTTTCCGGATTCTCCCGAATTTTATCAAGAATATATTCTTCTGCTTTAATCTTTGACTCCCCATAAGGACCAACAGGAGCAGGAATAACATCCTCTGTAAGAAAATCCCCGTCAACTTTATCTGCAGCTGCTTTTACAGAGCTGAAAAAAATAAACTTCCCTGCATTTGAAGAAATAAATTTGTCGAAAATTTTTTGAGTGAGTCCGGTGTTAATCTCAAAATATGATTTAGCATCCGATGTGTTTCGAGTATCATGAGCCTTCCCGGCAAGATGGATTATGACATCTACCTCTGGGAGCTTATTTTTATTCATATCAGACCACAAGAATGTCTTAATAACGCCAGTTTTATCGGGAGCTAAAATATCAAGACCATATATAAGATAATGATCATGAAAAGCTTCGGTAAAACCGGAACCAACAAAACCGTGAATTCCAGTAATTAGTATGGTCATAAATAGATATTTATAGATTTAGCTCCTTTGCCTGTGTCCAATCAATTAATTTATCGGCCTGCTCAACAGTTATAAAATCAAAATCATCAAGCATATTTTGAAATTTCCCAAAGGAATGTTTGAGACCTACATACGATTTAAACTTACGCAACAATGGTAAGGATTCTATTACAGGTTGTTCCGGATCAAAGTCGCGTGGATGGAAATAAGTCATTAAATAGGGCGACCGCTTTGCCCAAAACCGAACAAGAAGATAGGGGAAAAGACGAAAAAATCCTCCTCCGGAAAAAACGATATTCTTACCTGCAATTTTTATAAAATTGATTGGAAACTCCTTTAATACAGCTCCATTGGGCAGATGCAATTTTGCCGGCTCCGCATTTCCATAACTTGCAAATCCACCGTAGTCGTGATTTGCCGGAAACAAAGAACAGTCGTATTCAAAACCTAATTCTGCCAGAACCTCTAAAGCCCAGATATTACTTTCCGTAATAGAGAAACCAGGAGCCCGAAACGCATTGACAGGCTGTCCAATAATCTCTTCGAGTAAATTTTTAGATTTTAATGTATCCTGCCGGAATTCTTCCCTGTTAAAGCGGAAAGATAATTCGTGCTGATAGGAGTGACATCCTATATGATGCCCATGACTATGAATTTTCCGGATAACATCCGGATGTTTTTCTGCTATCCAGCCAAGGCAAAAGAAAGTTCCTTTTAAGTTTCTTCTTTCAAGTTCATCAAGAATCTTATCAACACCCTTATATATACGTATTTCATAGCTATCCCAGTTAAAGTCCCTGGAAATAAAATCGCAGTTATACCAGTCTTCTATGTCAAATGTTAAGATGTTCATATTTATAAATCATCTGAATCTACCCACATCAAATGCCATTTATTTTCATCAAACAACTCTTCTTCACCAAACTCATTAGTTAAATTTTTAATTATTAAGCTGAAAACAAATGGACTTTTAATAAACCCGTTCTTACAAAGTAAATAGTCTGCAGCAGATTTTTTACTCATCATTGTCATTATTGCCTCGATGCCTTCTGTTTTGGCATTTTGAACCAGAATTTTATTTATTAACCCGTGGCAATCCTCGTGCCCGGGAAGTACCATATAATCAATTAGTCCATACGAAGGGACGCCTTCTTTAAGGATATTCCGGAAAGAAACAAAACCAATCACTTTTCCGGATTTATCAGTAATAGAAAGAAATTTATACTTTCTTTCCGGTGCAGCATACCTCCAATTGGCAAAAGGAAGGTCTTTAATCAACGAATTCGGTAATGAATCAGCCCATTCTTTTGCAAAGGGTTCATAGCCAATAATATCATTTATATTAGTGGATATTGAACTGTTGTAGCATTTATTGTATTTTGTTTGTCTAAAAAAATTATAGACCGATAAAAAGATATTTGCAGCGGGTGCGGTAAAGCCAAGTTTCTTAGATGCAAGCAAAGAATTTAACCTCAAAAACTTAATATAAAGAGGTAATGTAAAGGGAATCTTCCAACCGACCTTTAAATGCCCGGGTATAACTTCTTTCCTAATGGGATAGCCCATTGTAAATGGGACTTCAGATGATAATTCCTTTGTGGAGAATTTGCCCATTTGAGTAAAAATCCCTTTTCCCTGATGTTTGGAACTAGTCATAACATCGCAAACCATTCCAACTGGAGTTATTTTTCCCCCAATTTTGTATATGTATGGAATAGCAGCATAATATCCAACCATTTCTGAATCTAGATAAGAAGAGTACTCCCAGGATTTTATTGCATGAGGAAAAGAGTGAAATTTCCACATATAGTGTTCGTTACCTTGAATAGGATCTCCTTTCGTTTCCGGAAAACAATCGGAAAACAAAAATCTTTGTTGTGACAGATTATGAGTATAGTCGAATTTTTCTAGTTTCAATTCCATTTTCAACTATATAAGCCCTCCATTAATATCTATTACAGAGCCATTTACATATTCGGTGTCGATTAAAAACCGGATTGTATTGTACACTTCTTCAGGATCGCAAAATCTACCTGCCGGAATTTTACTTTTGAGCATTTCCTGATTTTCTGCAGGAACATCATTAAGACCCATTCCTATATTTGCATAACCTAAATTAATGGCATTAACTGTTATTCTTTTAGAAGCATTTTCAACAGCAAGAGACTTTGTCAGACCAATCAACCCGGCTTTAGATGCAGCATATGCACTTACTCCTGGAGTTGGTAAAGAAGTCACTATCGAAGAAAAATTAATAATGCGGCCATATGACTGTTCCCGCATTATTGGTAAAATATTCCGGATAACATTAAATGTTCCGTTTAAGTTTACTTCAATGACCTTGTTCCACTTATCTATATCGGCTTTATGAGCATAAGAGTTATATGAAATACCGGCGCAATTCAACAATACTATTTCCTTCAGTGACGTTTTTACAGATAAGATCCATGCTTCAACCGCTTTATAATCTGTAATATCAATCCGGTAATAATTGGCTAAATCGTTCTCAATACCCTCTTGGGTAGAATTATAGGTCCCAATAACCTCTACATTCTCTTGTTTAAATTTGGAGAATAAAAAGCGGCCGACACCTTTTGATGCTCCTGTAATTATTATCATTTTATGCCCATTTTATAATTGACGCTCCATATGTCCAACCGCT
>JAGDMC010000153.1 GCA_017860395.1 Bacteroidota bacterium
TCAAAATCAATCTCGGGTTTAATTATATGAAGCAGCGACTTTTCTCCTGCTTCGGCTTTCGCCTCCGCAGAATTTAGCACATCATACGGGCGGGATGCAACATCATTTGCAATAGCCTTTGGTGGTCTGATTGCCGCAAAAGGTTTAACTTTTACCATTTTAAATATCGATATAATGAATTACTATTTATTTACCTGAAAAGTCTTGTCTCCGGAGGTAAAAAATTTAACTATCTGATTAGCTGAAGCAAGCCCTGCATTTACATTTGCCTCTGCGGTTTCTGCACCCATCTTTTTAGGGGATGCAAACACGCGATTTGCAAATTTTTCGTTAAGAATTTGCTGATTATCTGCGGCAATGTCTGTAATGTATTTAATGTCGGTTCTTTCTTCCATTGCCTTTATGAGCTCATCTTCATTTATGACCTCTTTGCGGGCGGTGTTTACAAGACATCCGCCTTTTGGCAGTTTTGTTACCAGATCATAGCCCACCGACTTTTTAGTCTCGGCAGTTGCAGGAATATGCAGTGAAAGGAAATGGGATTTTCTGTATAACTCTTCGATTGAGTCAACAGGGGTAACGCCATCTTTTATAATTGCCTCTTTGCTGACAAACGGGTCGAATGCAAGAACATCCATGTCAAAACCTTTTGCAAGTTTTGCAACAAGCCTGCCAACGTTTCCATACGCATGAATACCTATTGTCTTGCCTTTTAATTCGCTTCCGGTTCCCGGAGCAAAGCAGTTCCTTGAAGCATAAATCATCATCCCTATAGCCAGTTCTGCAACAGCATTGGAGTTCTGACCGGGAGTGTTCATTGCAACAATACCTTTTTCGGAACATGCGGCAAGATCAAGATTGTCATATCCGGCTCCGGCACGCACAACAATTTTAAGATTTTTGGCAGCATTCACAACCTCTTTAGAAACCTTGTCCGAACGCACAATAAGAGCATCTGCATCAGCAACGGCTGCATAGAGTTCGTCAACGGAAGTGTATTTTTCGAGAAGTGCCAGTTTGTGGCCCGCACCCTCTACAATATTTCTTATGCCGTCAACTGCAGCTTTGGCAAATGGTTTTTCTGTAGCTACTAATACTTTCATCTTGACAAATTATTTAGTTTACCAGTACCTATCCGTTAATTTTTTCAAATTCCTGCATGCATGATATAAGAGCTTTTATGCTCTCAACAGGACATGCATTGTAAGTTGATGCGCGGAAACCGCCAACAGAACGGTGTCCTTTAATTCCAACCATTCCTCTCTCTTTTGCAAAAGTCATGAATGCCTCTTCCTTGTCTTTGTATTTTTCCGCCATAACGAAGCAGATATTCATAATTGAACGGTCTTCAACTGCTGCTGTGCCTTCAAACATTTTATTCCTGTCAATTTCGTTATAAAGTAGTGCGGCTTTGTCAAGGTTCAATTTGTGCATGGATTTTAGTCCGCCAACGCTCTTTATCCATTTAAGAGTTTCGTTCATTACGAAGATTGAGAAAACAGGAGGAGTGTTAAACATTGATTCTTCCTGAATGTGAGTTCTGTAGTCCAGCATTGAAGGAAGGTAACGGGTAACTTTTCCGAGGATGTCTTCACGAACAATAACAAAAGTAACACCGGCAGGGCCTACGTTTTTCTGTGCACCGCCATAAATGAGGGCATATTTGCTCACATCAACCGGGCGGCTCATAATGTCCGAAGACATATCTGCAACCAGGTTAACAGGAGAGTCCATGTCAGTTTTTATCTCTGTTCCGTATATTGTATTGTTTGTTGTGATATGGAAGTAATCCAGGTCTTTGGGAATTTCATAACCCTTAGGTATGTAGCTGAAGTTTTTGTCGGCAGATGAAGCAACGGCAAAAGCATTTCCAATACCTTTAGCCTCCTTTAATGCCTTTTTTGCCCATACTCCTGTTTCCAGATAACCCGCTTTGTTTTCAAGAAGGTTCATGGCAACATATAAAAATTGCATACTTGCACCTCCACCGAGGAACAAAACATGATAACCGTCCGGTATGTTAAGGATTTCTTTCCATAAAGCGCGACACTCATTCATTACCGATTCCCACTCTTTTGACCGGTGAGATACTTCTATAACAGACATGCCTGAACCTTTAAAGTCGGTTAGAGCATCAATAGCAGCCTGAACGGCCTGTCTTGGAAGGACACATGGTCCAGCATTAAAGTTATGAGCTACTTTCATAAAAATATAATTTTAAAATCTTTAAATTCTGACATCAAAGATAATTCAAAAAATATTAAACCACAACATATAATGGCCTATTATGTATTAATTGTTAGCATTTGATTAAAATTTGCTAATAATTTTTAAGTTTTTTAGGTCAGTTATCTTTTCGCAATATCGGCATAAAAGTTTAACATCAGGAGAATCTGTAATCGTTGTAAACCGTGTTAAAATATTCTGATGGTTAGTAACACATGCCGGATTCATGCATTTTGCAATTCCTTCTATTGACGCAGGAATTGATAGAACCCTTTTTTCGACAACTTCAAAGTCGTGAATGATATTAATTTTCGCCTGAGGAGCTATGAGTGCAATCCTGTTGATGTCATCGTCTTTGAAGAACTTGTCAGAAATTTTGATAATTGCCTTTTTCCCCAGCAGCTTACTTTCCAGATTGGTCCCAAAAGTAATCTGGTTGCCGCTTCTGCTTAGTCCCAGGATATCTATAACTTTAAAAAGCTGGTCAGCAGGGATATGGTCTAATACTGTACCGTTCTTGATTGCGCTGACTTTTAGCTGTTTTTCCATTTTTTAAGATTTTTGATTATTTGCTATAACTCATTTACTCCCAGTAGCATTGTGATTATTGCCATTCTGGTATATACTCCGTTTCCTGCCTGGTCAAAATAGTAGGCATGCTTGCTGTTGTCAACATCCTGAGAAATTTCATTAACTCTTGGCAGCGGGTGAAGAATTTTCATATTTGGCTTAGCGTTTTCCAGCATATCCTGCCTTAAGCTATAGACATTCTTCACTCTTTCATATTCAATTGCATCTGTGAATCTCTCCTGCTGAACTCGGGTCATGTAAATGATGTCCGAATCGGAAATTCCTTCCTCAAGATTTGTTGTTTCGCGGAATGGAATATTTAGTTTATTCAGATACTCTTTATATTCATTTGGCATCTTTAACTCTTCGGGTGCAGTAAACAGAAATTCCGGGCTGAAGTGGGACATGGCCTGAAGTAGGGAGTGTACCGTTCTTCCGTATTTAAGGTCACCAACCATATTAATTTTAAGATTGGTAAGTTTTCCCTGTGTCTTTAAAATCGAATAGAGGTCAAGTAGGGTCTGTGTCGGGTGCTGATTTGCTCCATCACCGGCATTGATAACGGGTACAGAAGCAATTTCGGAGGCGTACCTTGCGCTCCCCTCAAGCGGGTGGCGCATTACAATTAAATCGGCATAATTAGAAACCATCTTGATTGTATCCTTAAGGGTTTCTCCTTTTGTTACACTGGTGTTTCCTGCATCGGAAAAACCGATAACTCTTGCCCCAAGTCTGTTTGCAGCAGTTTCAAAACTTAACCTGGTTCTGGTAGACGGCTCGAAGAAGATGCTTGCAATTACCTTGTCCCGGAATATCGGACGGGACGGGTTTTTTTCAAACTCTTCTGCCAGCGAGAGGGCTTTTAGTATCTCCTCCTTAGAAAAATCATGAATTGATATCAGATGTTTTGGCATATGTTGAATATTAGTTTTCTTCATTTTATTATAGAAACCCCCTCAATTTCCATTAATGCGGAGGTAAATACAGCAAGGTTTTTAAGCCGTACCCTTGCTTTGATGGTGCATATATTGTCGAAATTCTGTTCCAGGATATCAGGTGAAAAATCCTTAATCAGTTTCATTATTTGATTCATCTGAAAATACCCGAAGCTAAAATCAACTGTCTCTCCTGCAATTTTTTCAATAATTTCCGCATTTATAATTGCATCGGCGGCAGCACTCCGATAGGCCCGGATGAGACCCGGAATACCAAGTTTTGTGCCTCCGAAATATCGGACAACTATTATCAATACATCACTTAGCTCATATGAAAGCAGTTGCCCGTATATTGGTTTCCCTGCCGAAGAAGATGGCTCGCCATCGTCATTTGCCCTCCATAAATCACCGGAGAGCCCCAGTCTATATGCAAAGCAGTGATGTCTTGCATCAAAATGACTTTTTTTTATGTTTTGAACCAGTTCTTTTGTTTCCTCCTCGAAAGATACCGGGTATGCAAAAGAGAGGAATTTACTGCCAAGCTCTTTATAGATGCCCGTAGATGGTTTTAGTATTGATTTATAGGAGTCTGAGGAGTTTATTTCGCTCATACCACAAGTGGATGATTTTGGTAAAATTAGCCCCTTTTTGCTAATTTTGCAAAATGTATTACGAACATTTTATAAAAGATCTCTCCAGGCTTGGAAATGAGTTGGAAATGAGATAGATTCAATGCTTTCGGATTTGTCTCCGGTGGACTCATTATCGGGAACGATTGAACAATCGTTTGCGTTAAACCCTCTATTTACTGCAGAAATGCAAAAGCAGTCCATACATGCCATCATTGAGATGTTTCTTGACAGAAAATATCTGGAGGAGTGGGTCAGCCCCTTCAGAGACTCTGTAACAGAGAGAGATAATATTGCCGGAATCATTATGGCCGGGAACATACCTCTTGTAGGGTTTCATGATATGCTTGCCGGGCTGGCGGCAGGATACAGGCTTGAAATTAAACTCTCAAATAAGGACAAACTACTTCTGCCCTTTTTTTTCAATCACTTGTGCAAAATAGATAAATTCTGGGAGGGAAGGGTACAGTTTGTAAGTGAAATATCAGAAGACATCGATGTTCTTATTGCAACAGGCTCAGATGAAGCTATAAATGCAATAGGAGGGCGGTATGGAAAAATTCCGAAACTGCTTAGAGGTACGAGGTCGGGCATAGCTCTTCTGAATGGAAGCGAAAACAAACATGATCTGAATTTACTGGCAGATGATATATTTCTCTATTTTGGTCTTGGATGCAGAAGCGTAAGTACGCTTTTGGTCCCGGAACAATACTCCTTCAAGCTTTTTCTGGAAGCCTCGGAACGTTACGCAGGAATGGGTAGTAATCCCGATTTTAATGCTGCATACAAATACAACAGAGCTTTATTAAAGATGAGGAGAGAGAATTTTATCGATGGGAATTTCTTTCTTCTCCGTGAGGGGAATGAGCTTCCGCCGCCGTTATCAATTGTTAATTTCGTTTACTATTCCACTCCCGAAAAAGCAGATTATTTTTTTGAAAAAAACGACGGAAATATTCAGGTAAAACTCTGTATTGGAGAAAAATCGGGTTTTAAATCTTTTGGAAAAGGACAGTTTCCTTCGCTTACAGACTATGCCGATAACATAAATACTGTGGAATTTCTTTTGAAAAATTGCTATATTCGCATAAAGAATTGAAAATATGGTATACAGATTCAAAGCCACAATTGACGGTAACAAGATTTTTATGAGAGAATATGAAGTAAAGGGAGAAACTTCCTTATACTCGTTTCATAGATTTCTTCAAAACGATTTAGGCTTTGCCCCGGACCAGATAGTTCTTTTCAGAGGCCTCTCAAAAGACAACAAAGTAAAATCGGAATACGGCCTCTTTGATATGGGAGACGGTCCAATGGACAAAGTTTCAGTTGAAAATGCAGTAAAGAAAGGAGAAATCACTCTCAGCTATGTTTATGAAACATTCAAAGAGAGGTCTATCCGGCTCGAATTTCTGGCGACTGAAGAGTCTCTGGCAAGAAGATCTTATCCAAGGCTTGTTGCGGAAAGAGGCAGAAATCCCGATCAGTTTTCGGATAACTATGACGATTTTGACCCTCTGATTCCCGCAACCGAATCGGATGTGCTTTTTGACAGTGATGAGCTGCCAGAAGGAGAAGAATTGGCCTGATGGGTGAAAAAAAGTTAATTTTAGTTCTGGGAGCAACTGCCAGCGGTAAAACGGACTACAGTATTTCTCTGGCTACTGAGTATGGTTGCCCTGTCATTTCGTGTGATTCCAGACAAATCTATAAAGAACTTAAAATCGGGACAGCTCCGCCAACGGCAGAGCAATTGTCCAAAGTAAAGCACTATTTCATTTTTTCTCATTCTGTAAATGATCATTATACTGCCGGGCAGTATGAAATCGAGGCTCTGGAACTGCTTGAAAAGCTATTTCAGACTCATGACACTATTGTGGCTACAGGAGGGTCCGGCCTTTACGCCGATGCCCTGTGTTACGGGATGGACGATTTCCCTCCGGCCGACCTTGAACTGCGAAAGACCATAATGGAAAGGCTTTCAAAAGAAGGCATTGAATCATTAAGAGGAGAGCTTAAACTTTTGGACAGAGAGAGCTACGATTCGATTGATATTGCCAATAGCCAAAGAGTTGTCCGTGCTCTGGAGGTGACTTTGCAAACAGGAAGAAAATTTTCTTCGTTTAAGAAAGATTGTGCGAAACAGAGACCGTTCATTATAGAGAAGAGGCTTTTGGAAAGACCGAGA
>JAGDMC010000154.1 GCA_017860395.1 Bacteroidota bacterium
ATGTGTAAATTGAACAATCCGAACAATGAACTCTCGCTCCTGGAACCTAATCACAGTAACATCTCATCCACAATAACATCCTGTCTCAGGTTTGCCCTGATGAAGTTCTGCCTGTCCATGGTGTTTTTACCCATGTAGAATTCGAGCAGTTCGGGGATGTTGTCGTCGTTGCCAAGGCGCACTTTGTCCAGGCGCATGTTTTCGCCAATGAAGTATTTGAATTCGTCGGGCGAAATCTCTCCAAGACCTTTGAATCGTGTAATCTCCGGATTGGGGCCAAGTTTCTTAATGGCATTGTCCCGCTCTTCCGATGAATAGCAGTAAATGGTCTCCTTTTTGTTTCTTACGCGGAAAAGAGGGGTTTGCAAAATGTAAAGGTGCCCCTGGCGGATAAGGTCTGGAAAATACTGCAGGAAAAATGTAAGCAGCAAAAGGCGGATGTGCATCCCGTCCACGTCGGCATCGGTTGCAACTACAATTTGGTTGTAGCGGAGGTTTTCAAGGTCCTCCTCGATGTTAAGCGCAGCCTGAAGCAGGTTAAACTCTTCGTTTTCGTAGACAATTTTCTTTGTCATTCCGTATGAGTTCTGCGGTTTACCTTTTAGTGAAAATACAGCTTGTGAAACAACATCGCGGCTCTTGGTAATTGACCCGCTTGCACTGTCGCCCTCGGTAATAAAGAGTGTGCTCTCCATTGCCCTGTCGCTCTTTTCGTTGTAGTGCACGCGGCAGTCGCGGAGTTTCTTATTGTGAAGGTTTGCCTTCTTTGCCCTCTCTCTTGCAAGTTTTTGTATTCCCGATATAGCTTTGCGCTCTTTTTCCGAATCGAGTATTTTGCGCAGCATACAATCTGCTGCCTCTGAGTGGCGGTGCAGGTAATTGTTCAGGTGCTCTTTAAGGAAGTCGCCTATGAAATTTCTAACGCTTGCTCCGCCCGGGCCCATCTCTTTGGAACCAAGCTTTGTTTTTGTCTGAGATTCGAAAATAGGGTCCTGAACTTTTATGCTCACTGCAGCTATCATTCCCTGACGAATGTCGCCCGGGTCGAAATCTCTTTTATAGAATTCCTTTATAGTCTTTGCAACAGCTTCGCGGAATGCTGCCATGTGTGTTCCGCCCTGTGTGGTAAACTGGCCGTTAACAAAAGAGGAGATTCCCTCTCCGTAGTCGTTGCCGTGGGTAATTGCAATCTCAATATCTTCTCCTTTGAGGTAAATTGGCGGGTAGGCGGGTTCTTTTGTGAGGGACTCGTTTAGCAGGTCTAGCAGTCCGTTTTTGGAAATAAACTCTTTGCCGTCGAGTTTAATGAGCAGCCCGCTGTTGAGATACGAATAGTTGCGGAGCATAGTTTCCACAAACTCCATGTTGTATTCGAAATGTCCGAAAAGGTCTCCGTCCGGCGTAAATGTTACAAGGGTCCCGTTCTTTTCGCTTGTGAGGCTCCTCTCCTGATCAAGTAAGTTGCCTTTTGAAAATTTTGCCATCTGGCATTCACCATCGCGGAAAGACTGAATGTTAAATTCTATAGCGAGCGCATTAACAGCCTTTATACCTACTCCGTTCAATCCTACGGATTTCTTAAATGCTTTGTTGTCGTACTTGGCTCCGGTGTTCATTTTGCTGGCAGCAATAATGAGGGAGTCAAGCGGAATGCCTCGCCCGAAGTCTCTTACAGATACAACCTTGTCTTTTATAGAAACGAGTATCTGTTTGCCATAGCCCATTGCATACTCATCCACCGAGTTGTCCATCACCTCCTTGATGAGCACATAAATACCGTCGTCCGGCGAAGTGCCATCCCCCAGTTTCCCGATATACATACCGGGCCTGCGTCGTATGTGTTCGTTCCACTCAAGTGTCTTGATTTCGTTCTCTGTGTATGTGTTCATTTAGCTTAGCTGTTTAGTGCAAAGTTATAAATTTTATGCGATTTTTGTAAGCTGCTCTGCAATTTGAACTGCATTTGTTGCGGCTCCTTTGCGCAAATTATCGGCAACAATCCAGAGATTTATGCCATTTTCTGCAGAAAAATCTTTTCTCACTCGGCCCACAAATACTTCGTCCCTTCCATACGCAAAAAGAGGCATCGGATAAACCTGATTTTTTATATCGTCCTCAAGGATTACTCCGGGGCTGTTTCTAATGGTTTCGAAAACATCTTCCATATTAAAGCTTCTTTCAAAAATGGCATTTACCGATTCGGAATGCCCTCCCTCAACAGGAACCCTGACGGTTGTGGCCGTTACCCCAATAGATTTATTGTCAAATATTTTTTGAGTTTCGTTTATCATCTTCATCTCCTCTTTTGTGTAACCGTTCTCAAGAAACGAATCAATTTGAGGGATAAGGTTTTTGTCTATCTGGTATTTATATGCAGGCACGGCACTCCCCACAGGCTTGCCTTCCCTTTCGCGTCCAAGCTGGGCTATTCCCCTTTGGCCGCTGCCGGTAACAGACTGGTATGTAGATACAACGATTCTTTTTAATATGTATTTTTCATGCAGCAGGTTAAGTGCAACAACCATCTGTATGGTAGAGCAGTTGGGGTTTGCAATAATCATGTCATTTGCGTCAAGAATGTTCCCGTTTACTTCCGGAACGATGAGTTTGACAGACGGGTCCATTCTCCAGAAGGAGGAGTTGTCTATAACCTTGCATCCGGCAGCGGCAAATTTTGGTGCCCATTCCTGCGAAACAGATGCCCCGGCAGAAAAAAGAGCAATTTGCGGCCGAAGTGCCAAAGCCTGTTTTAACGTTACTACCCGTACATTTTCTCCTTTAAACAAAATCTCTTTTCCCGCCGAACTTTCGGAAGCAGCAGGAATTAGCTGAGAGACAGGGAAATTTCTCTCCAGAAGTACTTCAATCATTTTCCGGCCCACCAGGCCCGTGGCTCCAATAACAGCTACTCTCATCACCTCACAAGCAATATATCGTTAAACACTCCTGTTGCTGTTTGCCTTGCTCCGGCACCGGCTCCGATTATTCTCAGAGGGGAGGTGTAGTCTCTGCTGTAGATACTTACCGCATTGTCTCTGCCGCATATATTGTAAAGAGGATGGTCGGGTTTGAGCGATTCTATTCCTATCTTACATTCGGTTTTTGATATTTTTGCAACATACCTTAATCTTTCGCCCTTTGCTTTTGATTCCCGGAACATCCTGGCTATTTTATCTTCGTGCTCTTCCAGTTTGTCAAAGAACTCTTCGCCCTGTGCTTTAAGAACATTCGGGGAAATGAACGGAATGCATTCCACATCCTCAGGTTCTCTTTCAATTCCAATCTCCCTGCTTAAAATAACTACTTTGCGCAGCACATCGGTACCAGCAATGTCCAGCCTCGGGTCCGGTTCGGTGTACCCCATCTCTTTTGCTTTGCGAAGCAATTTTGAAAAGCTCACTGTGCCGTTATAGTTGCTAAAAAGGTAGTTAAGAGTTCCGGAAAGAATTGCTTCAATTGATTCTATTTTGTCGCCGCTGCGGCGCATCTGCTTTATTGTAGATATAACAGGAAGAGCAGCACCTACCGTTGTTTCGTATAAGAAAGAGCAACCCTGAAGGGCGGCTGCCTCTGTAATGGCTTTGTAGTTTTGTGTAGAGGAGGAGATGGCAATTTTATTGCAGGTTACTACCGAGTAGTTGTTAAGGAAAAACTCGGGGTAGGAAGAGGCAACTATTCTGTCGGCAGTGCAATCTACAAATATGCTGTTGCTAAGACCCATGTCGTGCCCCTGTTCGCAAAAGCGGTAAATGTCACTCTCTTTTCCTCTCTCGATGAGCCTGTGTATTGCCATTGGTTCAAAACCGAGTTTGTCAAAAATCATGTTTTTGCTGTTACATACTCCCACTATGGCAATTTCGGTTTTATCTGCAGGATTAAGAGCATTCTTTCCGTAATTGATAATTGAAATAAGCTCCTTTGCAACATTCCCGTACCCTGCAATAAAGAGGTTGATGCGCTTAGCACTTTCTCCAAAAAATTCCTTATGGATAAGTCTTATTGCCTCATCGGAATCGTCTTCCTGCACAACAATTGATATGTTTTTCTCAGATGAGCCCTGTGCTATCGCTCTCACATTTATTCCGGCTCTTCCAAGCGCCTTGAACATCCTTCCCCCTGTTCCTGACTGATTCTTCATATCGTCGCCAACAAGAGATATTATTGAAAACCCTCTCTCGATATTTAAAGGGTCCACTTTGTTGAGCGTTATTTCGTATGCAAATACATCGTCTGCTGCCTGTTTTGCTTTTTGGGCGTCGCCCTCTTCTATAGCAACACACATTGTATGCACGCTTGATGCCTGAGTAATGAGAATTATGTTTATTCCCGCATTTGCAAGGGCGCCAAAAAGTCTTGCCGAGTATCCGGGCACTCCAACCATTCCGCTGCCTTCCATAGAGAGAAGTGCAATTTTGTTGCTGCAAGA
>JAGDMC010000155.1 GCA_017860395.1 Bacteroidota bacterium
GCAGGCTGACATTATACTTGGACCATATAACATTCCCAAAATGGTCCCCATCGTAGTAGGAATATGAAATTCCTCCGGTAGTCTTTATTTTATCGTTTGAATACTGGACATTTGAAGCTGCAGCAGAGTATAAATTGTCAAGTGCCTGCCTGAGAATCATATCGGATTTCTTGTATGTTACCCCTTCAATTATCTGATTAGACAGGCCATAAGAGGAGAACTTCCTGCCCATTTTATAATTTTCGTAATAGCCGTCGCCCTTTGTAAAATGAAGTGTAGTGCTCCAGGAAAGCCCATTTTTGAAGATATGTGTAAAGTGTCCCTGAAAATGATGCTGTATGTAATTATCGGTTTCGTTGTCATAATATTTCACATTCCCGGCCTCGTCATAATACAGCCCGGCGGGATTGAATCTCCTGTCGGCAGCCATCTGCTCACGGGAGATGCCTTCCCATGTAATTCCTGTCTTTTGATCTCCTAAAATATAATTAATCCTCAGGGAAGAATTTCCTCTAAGCCATCCCAGTGTTGCAAATAATGAATTAAGGTTGCTCTTTGCGTTTCTTATATACCCCTCTCCAGTATTGTGCGAATAGCGGACATCAAATGAAAGGCCGTTTTTCATAAGACCCGTACCGGCTCCTGCAGTTGAAAGAAAACTACTGAAGCTTCCTATTCCAAATTCAGCAACGCCATATGGTTCCGGCCGGCTAAAGAGTGTTCTCAGGTTTAAGCTGGCACCAAATGCTCCTGCTCCGTTTGAAGATGTTCCCACACCTCTCTGAAGCTGAATATCCTGAAGGTAATTGCTGAACGACGGGATGTTCACCCAAAAAACCTCCTGTGACTCTGCATCATTCATTGCGATGCCGTTTACAGTGACGTTTATTCTGGAACCGTCGCTTCCTCTTACCCGCATTGATGAGTAACCCAGCCCGTTTCCACCTTCTGTTGAAGTTACAACCGAAGGCATAAGCGAAAGAGCCATTGGAAGAGAACTTGTGGGAGATATCATTTTAATCGCCCTCAGGTCCATCTCCGAGCGGCTCACAGGAGTGTTTTTACCGGCACGGTATGCTTCAACAACAATACTGTCCAGTTTGAAAATTTCTGTCTTTTCTTTTTGCCCGTTGTTTTGGGCAAGGGTTAGAATTGGTAACAAAAAGACCCCGCAAAATAAAGTTAATCCTTTCATAATAAATTATTTTATTAGCAGGGGGATAGAGAAAATAGAAACTCGCTTTCCCTTCGCTGGCATTATCCAGATCAGGTGAAAAGGGTATAATCTCAGCCAAATGGCACCCCCAAGCATTTTTTGAAATGCAATGCAAATATATTAAAATTATCTTATTGGGGTATTTATTTTATCTTTGCGCCTTCGGTGGATCGCTCTATCGCTCTTCTTTAATAAAGGAGGGAGGAAAGTCCGGACAGGGCAGAGCAAGACTCTGTGGAAATCACAGCTGGGGGTAACCTTAGGTAATTCGTAACAGAAAATAACCGCCTCGAAAGAGGTAAGGGTGAAAATGCGGGGTAAGAGCCCACAACCGTATATAGCGATATATCCGGGGTACGAACAGTCTCCTGCAAGGCCAAGTATACCGGCAGCCAAGGGCTGCTCGTTCGTTGCCGGGGGGTAGGCTGCAACAGATAAATGATAGGGACCTCTTTCGAGGGACAGAATCCGGCTTACAGGTCCACCGTTTTTTTATTCTCTCAGAAAAGTTTGGGGTGATCTTCGTCAAACTGTTTTAGAATAGTGGCAATAATCGCCTCTCTGCAAAATTTTGCCTGAGATTTGACTTTATACTTCTTGCAATAAAGCTGTACAGCTTCCAGTTCCTTGTCGTTGAAAAGAATGGTCTTTCTGTGCTTTCTTACGGCTTTTTCCTTTACAATATCCTTCACTTCTTCTTCAAAAATGATTTATAATCATCTATCCCCTCGATAGGATAATGTTTCTGTGCAACGTCCAGCCACTCATTTGCAAGATCAAAGCGTTCAAGCATTTCGCATGCAACCGCAATATTGAATGCCGCACAGGAAGCCTTGACATTGTCCGGTGAAGAAGTATCTTCCATCCAGATTTCCATTGCCTCTTTCCACTTGAAACTCATTGCCAGTGAATGCGCTTTTCTCCATGCAGAATTTTCGTATATGAACAGACATCTCTGTTCATTTTCCCATTCCGGGAAGAAGTTTTTTACAACATCCTCTCCTGCCGAAACTGAAATTTTATTAAGTGCAGAAAACAGACCTTTATAAAGCCTTTCCTCATTTACCCCCTCTTTTGCCAGAATTTCCCAGTATATAGTGTCATTCTGAGTAAAGGATGAAATCAAGTCTGCTGTTTTCCCGTCATACACATTAACAAGAAGCGATAAAGGCGCAAAGACATATGAAGAAGCATAGCCGCTCCTCACAGGAGAAACGGCTTGTCTGAGTTTTTCGAATTTACCTATTTTTAGATTTTCCAGCATGACAAGGATATCCGATTCCGAGTCCTGTGCAAGAGCTTCAACATAGCTTCTCTCCCTTATGTCGTTTATTTCATTCCCGAAGTGGTTAAAAACAGGTATGTCTCCTTCTTTAAGTTGCAGGTGCTTCTCCAGGCTTAGTGCCATACCCTTCGCAAAGTTTGACATAAGAGTAGAGTCCTCTTTAAGAGAAATCATATTTTCGCCGTTATGACCGGAAACCGGAATGGCAGAGAAAACTGATACCGATTTTTCTTTGAAATCTACAGGATAACTTGCCGGTACCTTAACGTCAATTATAAAAAACTCAAGATATGGTCCACATGAACTCAAAAGCAAAGTTGATGCAAGAAGAATTGCTGAAATCTTCGGTATTATACTTTTCATAATCTCTCTTATAAATGTTCCCAGAACCTTTTCATGATTATTTCCAGATTGTCGGAGGTGCAGGTATCAACTATTTCCTCCCCTGTCTCGCTACCCTTGACTTTAACCTTAACCTCCATCCTGTATGGTTTTTCAAGGCTAAAGACGGTTCCTTTGTCTATATTTAAAATAGCATTTTTCACCCCTGCTCTTATTTCATCACAAACAAATTCCGGAGATTTGCTCATAGCGCAGGTTCTTCCAAATGCATATTTTGTGGTAACTGTTTCAATATTTCCAAAATTCAATACGGCCTCTCTGCACGCTGCATCATCTCCGGCAACAAAAACCACCGGAACGCCAAATTGTCCTGCATAAAGGGCATTGAAAGCCGGTTCAAACAGCGGTCTGTCGTTTATTCTGAAATCCAGGACATCCAGAGACATTGTATGAGACAGTGTTCCTATCTGCTCTCCTGCCCTGGCGTGTGCCCCTATGAACAAAAGGGCATCGAAAGTAGAGTCGATGCCAAGCACCATAGTATGCGGAGTACCGGGAACCCTGCCTCTTGTGAGCATTGCTCTTTTATCCAGTAAAAGAGGGTCCACATTAATATTGCCTGCATGGCCGTCTCTTACAATGAATTCTGTTGCTCCTGCTGCCGAAGCACCTTCAATTGCAGCATTTACTTCATTTGTGAGAATTTTGCAGTTCCTCTCGAAATGAGCGTGTCCGGGATATATTTCATCAAAATTCACAACTGAGGCAATGCCTTCAAAGTCTACCTGAATCATTATCTTTAGGCCGGCTTTTCCTTTTTTTACAACTTTTTCAGGTGTTGATTTGGAAACATCTGACTTCCCTTTTACATCATTTGACAAGAACTTATTCATAACAGATAAAATTTAAATTTTCTACATTTTCATTCCGCCGCAAACAGATATTACCTGTCCGGTAACATAGCAACTGCATTTGCCCTTATTCCCCTTGAACCAAGCTCCTGCGCAATTGATTTTGCAAGACCAATCATGCCTGCTTTTGAAGCGGAGTAATTCGCCTGTCCGGCATTACCGCTCACACCAACTACAGAACTCATGTTTATAATACATCCGGATTTCTGGCGCATCATAACAGGGGTAACTGCATGAACAAAGTTGAATGCCGATTTTAAATTTACATTTATTACTGCATCCCATTGTTGTTCACTCATTCTCATCATCAGGCCGTCTTTTGTGATTCCGGCATTGTTTACGAGAATATCAAGCTTCCCGAACTCTTTCACAACCTGTTCTACAACAGTATGTGATTCATCAAAGGAAGCAGCATTTGAGGCTATTGCAATAACCTTAACGCCAAAAGCTTCCAGCTCTTTCTTTGTATTTAGCGCATTTTCGTCAATTGCAAGGTCTGTAAATGCAATGTTTGCACCTTCTGATGCGTACTTTAAAGCGATAGCTTTACCAATTCCTCTTGCTGCACCTGTAATGAGTGCTATTTTTCCTTCAAGTAGTTTCATAATCAAATAAATAAAAATTAATTAAATTTCACGATTTTCCCAATGAGGTCATACTCATCGGCTCTCTCTATCTCAACATCTACAAATGTACCAATAATATTCTTAGTTAGGAATCCATCCGGCAGAGATTCTGTACCAATTAGTATCTCTCCGTCTACCTCAGGACTCTCATTCCGGCTTCTTGCGACAATAACATCTTCCCCGGCCGAATCAATGATTACCCGCTCTGTGCTGCCAATCCTCGAATTGTTGTACTCCATTGAAATTCCTGCCTGGAGTTCCATGAGTCTGTTATATCTTTCTTCCTTTTCGGAATTTTTAATTGTATCCTTCAGGTTTTCGGCACCCCATGTTCCCTCCTCTTCGGAGTACGTAAAAGCTCCCAGTCTTTCAAACCTGGCTTCCTTTACAAAATCGAGCAGCTCATTAAAGGCCTTTTTGTCCTCCCCCGGATGTCCTACAATCATTGTAGTTCTGAGTATAATGCCCGGAACCTTTTCCCTGAATTTTCTGACCAGTTCGCGTGTCTGTGCACCGTTTACAGAGCGGCGCATATTTGAAAGAACTTTATCGTTTACATGCTGCAACGGTATATCGAGATAGTTGCAGATTTTTGGATTTGAAGCCATTACCTCAAGCACCGATTCCGGGAATGCCGCAGGATATGAATAATGAACCCTGAGCCATTCGATTCCGTCAATTTTTGTGAGGCTTTCCATGAGCCCGGCGAGCCGGCGCTCTTTATAAAGATCAACACCGTAGTAGGTAGTGTCCTGTGCAACAAGTATCAACTCTTTTACTCCATTCCCTGCCAGATACTTGGCCTCTTTTATAAGATCTTCCTGTGGTACAGATATATGCGGCCCTCGTATTAATGGTATTGAACAATATGAACAGACTCTGTCACACCCTTCTGATATTTTCAGAAAGGCATAATGATCCGGAGTAGTGAGTAGTCTCTCATTGTTAAGCGACGATTTCCAGTTTTTGCCAAGTGTTTCCAAAACTGTAACAGAGTCAAATGCTCCAAAAAAACCGTCAACTTCCGGAATTGTATTTTTCAGCTCCTGGGCATACCGTTGGGAAAGACAGCCAAAAACCAGAATTGTCTTTATATAACCTCTGTTCTTGGCATCTACTGCCGCAAATATTGTATCAATAGACTCTTTTTTGGCATCTTTTATAAAACCGCAGGTGTTAATTATTACTGTATCAACTCCTGTTGTTGCCAAATCTTCCCCTTCGGGAGATATTGAGATTCCGGATGCAAAAATCTGTTTTAGAAGGTGCTCAGAATCGACCCTGTTTTTTGAACATCCAAGGGTAATCAGTTGTATTTTTTTTGCCATTATTCTTTTTCGGCCGCGCTGCTCTCTTCCTGCTTTTCAAAATCAAGAGAGGCAAACTCTTTTAAAACATTATACCACTCCACGACTTTCTTCATGTGTGAAACATAAAATTTGTCCCTGTCGTAGTCCGGCAATACTTCTCCAAAGAATTTCTTCAGCTCCTCCGGATTGGATTTAGCAGATGGTGCAGCTTGTTCGCCAAGTTTTTCTTTCATCTTCTCGAACATAGTTTCCAAAGAAACTTCTCCCTCCTCGGTAAAAACAGAAATATCTGAAAGTGACGAAATCCTCATGCTCATTCCGCACACTGTTCTCTTCTTTGTTGCAAGTGATTCAACAACAACGCCGGCATTTGCCTGTGTGAGGTAACTAAACAGACCTGGCTGGCCTGCAATTGATAAGATCTTTTGTAAATTGGTCTTCATTCTTAATTCTAATATTATACTATTCCTCTTTCTTTCTTAATCTTTTCGTATGCTTCAGCAACACTTTTAAACTTCTCTTCTGCTGCTTTCTGCACATCCGGCCCAAGGTGGGTCACTTTATCGGGATGGTGCTTAAGAGCCATTCTCTTGAACGCCTTCTTAACTTCATCGTCGGTTACATTTTTATCAATTTCAAGTACCTGATAGGCTGCATCAATACCTTTATCGAACATTGCAAAAATTGATTCGCTGTCCTGCAGTGGTATTGCAAGCGCAGCAGCTATTCGTCTAAGTACGGTGAGTTCGTCTGAGCTAACCATGCCGTCGGCCTGGGCTATTCCAGTGAGAAAGTGAAGCAGTTGCAGCCTTGTTGGCGCGTTAACGTTTCTTTTCACCTGAGCACATACGGCATCTATATCAACTTCCTGTTTCAGGAAATCTTTGAGCAGCAATGAAGATTCCGTTGCCGCATCAATACCAAAATTTTCGGAAATGAATCTCTTTACATAATCGAGTTCGCTTTTCATAACCCGTTTGTCTGCCTTCATCACTGCCGAAGAGAGGACAAGCAGAGACACAAGAAAACTGTTTCTCTGTTCAATTGGAGTGTAGCCGGTTGATATTGCGCTTCCTTCCTTCCCTTCAAAAATAGAGGCAACAGCAAATCCTATTATACCTCCGATTGGCCCTCCAAGTGCCCAGCCTAAAGCTCCCGTGATCCATTTCCCGTATCCCATATATCAATTAATTACTATTCCTGTAGCTTCAAATATTTTTATAATCTGGGGCATAATAGCCCTTTTTCCATCGGCAAATATAATAAAATCTGCCATCTTAATTCTGTCTTCATCCGACCATTGCTTTGCAATTCTCTCTCTCACAAGCTCTTCGCTTATTGAATCTCTTTTCATTACCCGGGATATGCGAACACTTTCCGGAGCAACAACAACAACAACTTTATCTGCAATATCATGAAATTCAGGAGTTTCAAAAAATATTGCTGATTCGAACAATATTGTATTAAATCCTTCTGATTTTTTATTCTCCCGCCAGGTTAAAAAGTCTTTCATAACAAGAGGATGGACAATCTTGTTCACCTCCCGCAGAATCCACTTGTCCCTGAAAATCTTAGAGGCCATCACCTCTTTTTGCAGTTCACCGTTTACAACAATTTCCGGACCAAGTAAGTTAACCAGAGTATTCATCAGGTTATTATCGGATTTATACAATCCTTTCGCCCTAATATCGGCAATGTACGCAGGAAAACCAAAAGCTTCCATAAGTCTTACTACATAAGACTTTCCACTTCCTATTCCTCCCGTAATTGCAAGACAGAACATATATATTTATTTAAGAGTGTCCTTTGAAAAAATTTCACCTTCTACAAACGGAGGATCAAATTTATAGCTAAGGATCCAGTCCGGAACCACAGAAAGCTGTGGTTTTAAAACATGGTTTACAGTATTTTCAAACTCTAAAAAATCAATAAAAACCGATAGCTTTTCCGGATCTCCGGGTTTGGATGAGCCGAATTGCTCTCTGTAAATGAGCGTAACCTCACGTGGTGAAGGGATCAGGGATTTTCCTGCAGGTGCATTTATTACAGAAACCTCCAGTTGCCTGCTCTTCTCTACATATCTCACTACATCCACAGTATAATATACTTCATTCTGAGAAAATCTGATGCCCGGAATTTGTTCCAGAGCAACAACTCCCTGGCGCCCTGCCGAGAGATTTTCCAGTTTTATAGGCTTTGTAAATAACGAA
>JAGDMC010000156.1 GCA_017860395.1 Bacteroidota bacterium
GACCAGTCAAATCCGGAGATCGGCTGTTTCCATCCCATCAAACATTGCCGAAGGGGTGCACGTAATCACAATAAAGAATTTGTTTAATCTTTCTTATATGTTGCCCAGGGGTCGAGTGCAGAACTGGAGACCCAGCTAATACTTGCGCAACGACTGAAATTTGTCGTGACAGTTTCCCTTGAAGACCTGAGTGAAATAAAAAAAACTACTTTTAGGACCCATAAAAGCTAAAAAGACTGCTTGATGACTACTTACCACTTTCTTCTCACTACTTACTAATATGACCGACATAGCCATTTCCATCAAAAACGTAAGCAAGAGCTTCAGGATGTATAATTCTCCGGCTGAGCGACTGAAGGAACTTTTGCATCCGTTTAAGAAAAAGTACCATAAGGATTTCTGGGCATTGAGGGACATCAGTCTTGAGATACCTAAGGGAGCTACCTTCGGGATAATCGGACAAAACGGAAGCGGAAAATCGACCCTTCTCCAAGTCATCTGCGGGATTCTTCAGCCTACTGCAGGATCTGTTCAGGTCAATGGACGTATTTCGGCACTCCTTGAATTGGGAGCAGGTTTTAACAGGGACTTTACAGGCAGGGAGAATGTTTTCATGAACGGGGCTGTGATAGGGATTAGTCGTGACGAAATGGAGGAGCGGTTTGAACGCATTGCTGAATTTGCGGACATCGGTCATTTCATCGATCAGCCGGTAAAAACTTATTCCAGCGGTATGTACGTCAGACTTGCCTTTTCAGTGGCCATAAATGTAGATCCTGACATTTTGATCGTTGACGAGGCTCTTGCTGTCGGCGACATAAAATTTCAGAGAAAGTGTTTTTCAAAATTAGAAGACTTCAAAGAAGCCAATAAAACAATCCTTTTTGTCTCACACTCTCATACTACTATTAATAACTTATGTAACGCCGCAATTCTATTGGGCGGTGGAACCTTGTTGATGATAGACGAGCCGCGTGCCGTCACTATGCACTATCATCAGTTAATGTTCGGTGAAGATATTGCAGTAACTGCAAAAAGCGAAGCTAAAACCTCGATGGAAGCTGAACAAGATTCCGTAAACTTGTCCTCGACCAGTACTATAAATGAAAGCATGACTGATCAAGATATTTCAAAGTTAGATGACAAACAATTGCGACAGCAAGCGTTTAAAAAACTTGGAATAACAGAGAAAAAAAGCACGTCAAATGAACTTCGACATGGCAGCGGAGATGCTGAGATCATAGATTTCGGTATTCTTGATCGGGCTGGGTTTAGGGTGAACTATCTTACCAGCGGGGACAGCTACAGTTTTTTTTTCCGGACATTGTTTTATAAGGATTTTAGAAAACTTTTTCTTGCTTTTGTAATAAGAGATGTCCAGGGAATCGAGTTATTTTATACAAATACGGAAATTTTGAAAATTTCTGTGCCTGGGCAAAAGAGAGGCAGTATTATGCAAATAGGCGCAGAAGTTGCAATGAATCTTGCACCGGGCCAATATTTTCTTTCATTTGTTTCATTGGACTCAGAGTCGTCAAATTACCTCGACAGACGTTTGGACGCGTTCCATTTTATTGTGAGAATGCCCAACAACAATGGCGGAGGGTTCGTAAATTTGCGGCCTGAAATGCAGATATCAAATATTTAATGACTACCTTTTAGCACTATTAATATGGTTAACTTTTATTCACAACACGGTGAAGATGTTATTCTTAATGAACTATTCAAAGGCTATGACGCCGGATTTTTTGTGGAGATTGGCTGCATTGATGGCAGGCGTTTCAGCAATACTTTGACCTTTGAAGAACGAGGGTGGAGAGGTCTCTGTGTCGAAGCTCATGCTGATTATATAGAATTATTGACGAGAAACCGGCCCAACAGTATTGTCTGCCATTGTGCGGTTGGGGAAGAAGATGCTGAGGACGTGACATTCTACGCGAATTCCCGCGGCAGCCTTTCAACTTTGGAAAGAGGTAAAGAAGATTTTTTCAGGCAACGATTTGGACGTTGGTTCACGGGTTTTAAACAACAAAAAATACAGAAGAGAAGAATGGACACGATATTTAGGGCAAATAACTTGCGTGATATCGATATTCTCTCGTTAGACATAGAAGGGTATGAAGCAGCGGCGCTCAGGGGTCTTAATCTAAATGAATTCCGCCCTCGCGTATTTGTCATTGAGGTAGACAGCAAGGAAGACGAAATTGAAATCGATCGGATTCTGATTCCGAAGAGATATAGAAAAATGTTTAGACTGGCTCAGAATGTCTTCTACCTTTCTCCTGAAATGCCATCAATAGATAAGATTGGGCGCAGAATAAAAGCCAAAGTTATTCACACACAGCATCCTTTAGATTCTACCGGGGATCAGGTAATAGAAATTGAACTAATACTTTGAAACCACAACTTTCATTTTTCCTGGCTCAAATAGACTTGAACTTTTATCTCAGAAAATATCAGCAGCCTGCTATATAATGAAGTTGAGTAATTTACATAAGAAGAGATAAACCCTTGCAACCTAAGAACGGACTTCCTGGATCTTTAAAACATGAGGACTACTCTGTGCAAATAGATAATAGAGAGACTATCAACGCGTTTATCTCTAATCCGGAGAATACCTTTCTCGTCAGCTTTCCTAGAACTGGCAGCCATTGGCTGCGAATGATCATGGAATTGTATTTTGAACGGCCTTCGCTCGTTCGAATCTTCTATTTTTTTGACAATAAGAATTATTTAACACTTCATACTCATGACCTGGATCTGGAACTCAGGAGGAGCAGTGTTATATATCTCTACCGGGATCCGGTGGACACAATATTCTCCCAGCTTAACTATCATAACTTGTTATCAGCAGGACGTGAGCAACTCATATACTGGTCAGACTTATACGGAAAGCATTTGGCTAAATGGCTCTATTGCGAGCAGTTTACCAAAAATAAAACCATTCTTACCTATGAGGGCCTAAGAAAGAATATTATTGCTGAATTTTCAAAAATAACCTCGCACTTTTATCAGCCTCTTGATGATGCCCGTTTAATGAACGCCGCTGCACTCATCACAAAAGATGAGGTAAAGCGAAAAACCTTGCATGATGCACAGGTTGTAAAACTTGAAAAAACATATCCTCTCCTCAGAGAGGACTTCAGGGAAAAAAACGGGCAGTTGATCTGGGAGACTATTTTGAAAAACCGTGAGGAGTTGACGGCTTTTTTTCAGTAATGCTTTTTCTCAACAAACGTCAAATTCTCGTTCGCATAGTCAAGGATTGGGATTTTCCTGATTTGATGCGGCAGACCCCGAATTTTAGCGGAATTTGGGATGGCATTGAATTCACTCTCGAATCTGTTTACAAATGTGATTACGTTGTAGTTCTGAATCATGCTCGTAAGGGCGAACAAGTACGCGTGCATTGCCCGCCAGACAATATATGGGCGATAATGCAAGAGCCCCCAAATGAGGAACTCAAGCCAATGCACAAGGGAATTAGGGAATTTTCCCGTATTTACACTAGTGATACCAATCTGAGGGGTAACCCTTACCGGCATAGCCAAACGGCCCTGCCTTGGCACATAAATAAGGATTATGATTTTTTAAAAGGCTGCACAACTCCAAAGAAAGAACGAAATCTTTCCTGGATAACCAGTAATATTTCAGTCTGGCAGGGACATCTTTTGAGAATGAGCTTTCTAAAACAAATACTCGGGAAAATTGATTTTGACCTTTTCGGGCGTGGCTTTAATCATATTGATGACAAATGGGATGGTCTGGCGCCCTATCGCTACTCCCTCGCAGTTGAGAATTTTCAGAATTCATATTATTGGACCGAAAAGATAGCCGACTGTTTTTTGTCGTGGACAATGCCTGTTTATTATGGATGCGAAAAGATTACAGATTATTTTCCAGAGGAATCGATGATTTTAATAGATATTAAGGAACCCATTGAAGCTTTAAGTACTATAAAAGAAGCGATTGCAAGCAATAGATGGGAGCGCAATCTCGCTGCAATTGCACATGCGAGAGAACAAGTGCTTAACAAATACCAACTTTTCCCTTTTATTGCTGGGGAAATCAGGAGAGATAAAAAGTGCCGCTTGCTAAATTACTTTAAAACAAAAACGACAGTTTTTAGCGGGTACAATAGAATTCCGCCTGTATTGAATCCAACAGATGAAGTTAGAATATAGGATGACCAAATGCAGATACAAGAAAGTAAAATAAAAGTCTCTATTATAATCTGCACCTATAATCGTTCAAAACTTTTGAAGGAGACGCTTCAGTCCGTTCAAAATCAGGACTTTCAGTCGGACCAGTATGAAATCATAGTTGTCGACAACA
>JAGDMC010000157.1 GCA_017860395.1 Bacteroidota bacterium
TTTTGACACTGGTTTTACTGATGTTCGCTGTTTCTGCTTTTGCACAACAGGAATCAAAAAGAGGACCTTACTTAACCAACGGTTTTTGGGACAACTGGTTTGTTTCTGTTGGTGGTGGCGCAAATCTTTATTATGGAGAATGGGACAACAAAATAACATTTGGAGACAGAATTGCCCCTGCACTGGATTTGTCTATTGGTAAATGGGTAACACCATCAGTTGGTTTCCGTTTGCAATATGCAGGTTTGTCTGCAAAAGGTCAGGTTTATGGTAATGCACCATTCTCAGAAACAGGAGATCATACAAATACCTGGAACGGAGAAAAATTCAATGTTATGAACCTTCACCTTGATGGAATGTGGAACTTGTCCAATGCTATCGGCGGTTATAGGGCAGATCGCACATGGGATCTCGTTCCTTTCACCGGTTTTGGCTGGGCAAGAGCAAGCAACAAGGGCTCATGGAATACTACAGCTGCAGCTAACAACGAATTTGCTGTAAATATTGGTCTCTTGAATAAATTCCGTATAACTGATGCTGTTGATATCAATCTTGAATACAGACATATGTTTGTTAATCAGGTTTTTGATGGCGTAGCTCTCGGAAGCAGATGGGAAAGTATGGCTTCACTTACAGTTGGTTTCTCTTACAAATTCAACAGACGTGACTTTGAAAGATTTGTAAAGGTTGAGCCTGCTGACTACACTCCTTATAACAATCGTATTGCCGATCTTGAAAAACAAATTGCAACCAAAGATGCTAATGCAAGGTCTTTGTCAGATCAGCTTGCAGCTGAAAAGAACAAAAAACCGGTTGTTGTTGAATCAAGAACTGAATATGTTGTTTCTCCGCTTGCAGTGTTCTTCCAAATTGGCAAAGCCGATTTGACAGACAAAGAAATCATCAACCTTGGTTATGCTGCTGAAGTTATTAAGAAATCAGGCAAGTCATTCAAGATCCTCGGATCAGCTGACAAGCAAACAGGTTCTAAGAAATTCAACCAGGCAATCAGCCAGAAACGTGCACAAAAAGTGTATGATGTTCTCGTGAACAAGTTTGGTGTTGACCCAAGTAAACTTGAAGTAGTTGCTAAGGGTGACGAAAACGAACCTTTCGACAAAGCTGTTCTGAACAGGGTAGTAGTTGTAGAAAACTAATAACGGACACACTTAGAATTAATTCTAAATAGTTGAAAAGCTGGCTAAATTTAATTTAGTCAGCTTTTTTATTTAATATTGATGAATATTTTAAACTTTATTGCTGTATGGATACAAATGAATTTTCTTTCAAAGGGTTTAAAGCAAACGGATTCCTTATGCTGTTCGCAAACTTTATGCTTATACTTGCCTGTGTAGCCCTGCTTATTTTCTTTTCGCAATTAAGTGTATGGGTCATTGTAATAGCTGTTTTAGGACTAATTAAATCCTTCTTCATCTGGGCCGGGTTTTTTGAACTTGAACCAAACGAGGCAAGATTGATGGTTTTCTTCGGAAAGTATAAAGGGACATTCCGCGAAACAGGGTTCTACTGGGTTAATCCTTTTATTACAAAGAAGAAGTTGTCAATGAGATCCAGGAATCTTGACGTAAAACCAATCAAGGTAAACGACAAAGCGGGTAATCCAATAATGATAGGACTGGTGCTTATATGGAAGCTTAGTGATACATATAAGGCTATGTTTGACATAGATTCTCAAACGATGGCCTCTACGAATCCGGCTTCAGGTACAAGTGCAGTTGGAATACAAACTGTGAGCAGCAGAATGAACGCTTTTGAAAATTTCGTAAAGGTACAGTCCGACGCTGCACTAAGGCAGGTTGCCGGACAGTATGCGTATGACGACAATGAATCTGAGGGGGATAGCATCACTCTGAGAGGCGGCGGTGAAGAGATTAACCATCGCCTGGTTGCCGAGTTGAATAACAGGCTCTCAATGGCCGGAATTGAAATCTCCGAAGCCAGACTAAACTATCTTGCCTATGCTCCCGAAATTGCAGCCGTAATGCTTCGCCGTCAACAGGCAACTGCCGTGATTGCCGCCAGGGAAAAAATTGTAGAAGGAGCTGTATCTATGGTTAAGATGGCGCTTGATAAAATTGAAAAAGAGGATATTGTAAAATTTGACAAGGCCGATAAAGCCAGAATGGTGGCAAATCTTCTTGTTGTTCTTTGTGCCGATGAAGCAGCGCAGCCGGTAATTAATGCCGGAAACTAAATAAATTAGTTGTGTAACTATTAAAAATAGTTGCACAACTAAAAAATATAGTTATCTTCGCATAACAATTTAAAAAGTTATGCAAAAACTAACTGTTAAGGAAGAGGAACTGATGAACATCTTCTGGACAAAAGGGGCGCTTTTTGTCCGTGAATTACTTGAATCATATACTGAACCAAAGCCGCACTTCAATACTCTCTCAACAATTGTGAGAGGACTGGAAGAGAAAGGGTTTCTTGATCACAAATCGTTTGGGAGTACCTATCAGTACTTTGCTGTAATTTCTCAGGAAGATTACAAAAACGGGGCATTGAACAATGTCGTAAGCAAATATTTCAAAAACTCCTATCTAGGGGTAGTCTCTTCCCTTATAAAGGAAGAGCATATTTCTCTGGAAGAGCTTAAAAAGCTCATTGAAAAAGTGGAAAAAACCTCAAAACACAAATAGCCATGGGAGATCTTTTGGTTTACATACTTAAGTCCTCCCTCTGCCTTGCCGTTTTCTATCTTTTCTACAAGACAATGCTCAGCAGGGAAACGCTTCACAAATTTAACCGGATAGTGCTCCTTTCGCTTTTCGTGATTTCACTCATTTTGCCATTTATAGAAGTATCTTTTCAAAAGGCAGCTCCCTATTCAGGGCTTTCATTAAATCTGGAGGCTCTTCTTGCAATGGCTCAGGCCACAGGAACTGGAGAAGAGGTAGCAGCTCCGGCAAACAACTGGCTGCTGTATCTGGTTGTTGCATACCTTGCAGGAGTGGTCTTCTCTGTAATTAAAGTAGGGATATCTTTTTTTAAGATGTTTTCCCTGCTTAAATCAAGAGGAACAAAGAGGGAAATAATTGAGCACAATGTAAGATTGATTATTCATAAAAGAGACTCTGCACCATTTTCGTGGATGAGGTATATTGCAATATCAGAAAAAGATTATGCCGAGAGCGGGAAAGAAATAATTACTCACGAACTGGCTCATATATCACGAAAACACTCTATAGATCTTTTATTGGCGGAGTCAGTTAAAACAATTCACTGGTTCAATCCGGCAGCATATCTGTTAAAACAGGAGCTGCAGAACATCCATGAATACGAGGCCGATGAGGCCGTTATCAACAAAGGCATCGATGCAAAACAATATCAACTTTTATTAATTAAAAAAGCTGTTGGCGACAGGCTCTACACTATAGCCAACAGCTTCAACCACAGTAAACTAAAAAACAGAATTACCATGATTTCAAAGAAAAAATCTCCAAAATGGGCAGCCGTGAAAGCAATGTTTTTGCTGCCGTTATCTATGTTCGCAGTTGCTGCTTTTGCAACTGAAGAGGCGTCAACAGTATTTAAACCAGTTTCGGAAATCAAAATTACAGATTTTATTCAGAAAGACACAATTAAGGTTAAGAAAGATGTCAAGGTCTTTGTAATGAATAACAAATCGGACTCAGCCCCTAATATAAAGGTTTCTACGATTACATCAGAAATGGGAGACAGCCTGAAAGTTCTCGTGTTTGTAAATGGTGTTGAAAAAGATATGGATGTTATTAAAAAAATGGACTCCAAAGATATTGCAGAGGTAAGGGTTTATAAAAATGAAAAGGCAATGAAGCAATATGGAGAAAAAGCTAAAGACGGAGTTATTGTAGTTACAACAAAAGTCATAAATACAAACGGCGATAAGAATGTGAATCCCGATGCAAATATTGTTATCAATATGAAAGACGGGATGGATAAAGCCCTCTATGTTGTTGACGGCATTAAGCAAAAGGGTGGCGACCTGAATAAAATTGATCCTAAAACAATAGCTACTGTTGATATACTCAAGGGTGAGGCAGCAACAAGGCTTTACGGGGAGGATGCAAAAAACGGCGTTGTCATAATCTCTACGAAAACTCCGGACTCAACAGGCAGCTTTACCAGAACAGAAAAGACAGACAAACAGATTATCATAAACAGAGAAAATATTGACACTACAATAGTTAAAAATACGATTGTAATAAAGAGTAAATCCTCAAAGGATGCAAACCCTTTATATGTAGTGGACGGAAAGGTGATGAAAAACTTTGACGAGGCTTCTCTGGACCCGGAGAAAATAAGTTCAA
>JAGDMC010000158.1 GCA_017860395.1 Bacteroidota bacterium
GCCCTTTAATGAATTGGCCGGAAAACGACTGTGCAATTAAAGAAAAGTCAAGATTCCCTGTTATGGAATAGGAAAGGTTGGGGCCGATAAATATGCCATTGAGCCTTGGAAAGTACATTACGGCCAGCGAAACATTAAAAAGAGGAGTAACAGGGTAACTTCCCTGCATCATTATTGAAAAGTCGGTAAAAGAGAGGTTTTTGGCAGACAGGTTCATGTTGTAATAGTCTGCAAAACTTGTGATTTTAGGTGATTTATCCTGCCTGTAGAGCATTTCAAACTGCAGAACGAAGGAGTTTTTGAAGGCATATTCGCTGCCAAGCGAAACTGAAAATACCCCGGATGTATCTGCAAAGTTCTTCTTAGGGTGAAAATACGAGACCTCACCCCGGAAAGAGGCATTGAGAATATTGCCGGACCACCCCGTTCCCAAAACAAAATCCTCTTCGTTAAGGATTCCTCCCAAAAACTGAATGTCATAATTCCATTTATTGAAACGGTAGAGCAGGGCAGAGGTCACTTTTCGGTTTTTGTCCAATTTGATTGCAAAGTCTAATGCCGATGTGCTGTTTCCATAATACTGCAGGCGGATTGCATCGCTCCCCGGCTTCTCGGCATAATCGAAATCGAGGAACGAGTATGCATTAAAAAGGTCATTCGGGTTCCATGTGAAGCATTGTCCCCAGTTTATCCTTTGCCGGCCCACTCTCACCTGAAACTTCTCTTTTGTATAATCGATGAATGCTCTGTCAATTTTTGAGTTGAAGACATAAGAATTGCCCGAAAAAATATTTGCAGACAACTTCACAAAGCCATTGTCGGAATCAAACATCTGAGCATAACCGGGGGTGCTTTTTACAGATTCTCCAATAATGAACCTGTTGCGCATTTCAACTACCACATTAAGGTTGTTTGAATTGTTGCGCCATTTGAAGTTAAGCCGGTTATGGCTGAGGTTGTCCGAAATCCAGTCACCATCCCAACGTTGGAACATAAAGGATTGCATGTTGGTGACATATCCGTTAAGAGTCCAGTTTCTTGATACACTGTCCTGCCCGGCAGACTGCAATTCCTTTTCCAGAAAAGTGGAATTGCCATCCGGTGAAGTCCTGTTTCCGCCAAAAGATATAGTGGAAAGGAGATTAAAAGAAATTAATATGATTAATATTTTTAGCCTCATTAACCCTCTATTTTCTTATATCGGAAACGACAACGCCGTCCTGAATTGTAATGACCCGCCTGGCCTTGCTCACCACCCGCTGGTCATGCGTAGAAAAGAGAAATGTAATATTTTCTTCCCTGTTTAGTTTTTCCATAATTTCCAGCAAATTGTCGGTGGATTTTGAATCTAGGTTCGCAGTTGGCTCATCGGCCAGTATGAATTTTGGTTTGGAAGCAAGTGCCCTTGCAACTGCCACCCTTTGCTGCTGACCTCCTGAAAGTTTATTAGGGCGGCTGTCCATCCTGTCGCCAAGTCCAACGGCCTCAAGCAGTTCCTTTGTCCGCCTCTCCCTCTCAGCTTTTGGCTTACCCTGCAGGTGCAGTATAAACTCAACATTCTCCTTTGCAGTGAACACCGGAATGAGATTATATGCCTGGAAAACAAAGCCGATGTTCTTCATCCGGAAGTCGGTTTTTTCCTTACCTGAAAGCCCTGTAATCTTTACTCCGTCAATAAAAACCTCTCCTTCGGTAGGTTCGTCCAGACCTCCCACAATATTAAGAAGAGTGGTTTTTCCAGAGCCCGAAGGCCCGACTACGGCGGTAAACTCACCGGCTTCAATCCTGATATCAATTCCGTTAACGGCATAAACAGGCAACGACTTTCCGTCGTACACCTTATGTAAATCCTTTATTTCAATTATGCTCATATTTTAACTTCTTATTGCCTGGGAAGGATTAAGTTTTAATGCTTTATATGCTGGATAGAGTGAGGAGAAAATTCCGGTTACAATGACCATAATTGTAACAATAATCATGGTTCCCGGCTCAATTACCGGATAGACCATTGCGGAATAACCCATACTGGCAAACGCCTCTTTCCAGAAATACAGGTTAATGCCGGCATGTTCGAAATATCTTGTAACAAAATAACCGCCAACGATTCCCAAAACGCCCCCTGTGAGTGAGAGGAAAACCGTCTCGAGCATTATCATCATAAATACTTTTAACTTATTCATCCCTATTGCCATGAGCATTCCCAGCTCGCGGACACGTTCCATGATAACCATAAGCATTGTATTGATTATTCCGAAACAAAGCGCAAGGAGAATGACAACCATAAAAATGTACATATACTGATCCATTGCACTTACAAGATAGCCTGCTTCCGGGCTTATCCTGAGCCAGTCTTTTACCTCAAGTTGCGGAAAGCTGGCGGCAACAGCTTTGCCCGCCGCTTCGGTAGCATCGTTGTTGTTGAGTAAAATGGCAACTTCGTGTGCCTCCTTTCCGTCCAATCCTGAAAGAACGGAAATATCGCTGTTACGCACATATACATTGGCCTCGTCGAACATGTTATTATCAGTCCGGTATATCCCCACAACACGAAATGCCCCTCCGGTAATGTTATTGTTTACATCCTGGACTGTTATAATAATCTTGTTTTTTAACCCTACTTTCAGCTTTTTTGCAAGGGTCTCTCCAATAACTATTGAATTCTTCCCCGTTCCGTCCAGATATCTGCCTTCAATGATTTTTGTGTATAGGCTGGTTACTTTTTTCTCGTTTTCAGGATCTATACCTGTTATTTTAACTCCGGTTCCGGTCTCGGCCGAAGCTGCCATGGAGTTGATGACTATTCTTTTCGTCGCTGCAGATACACCGGGAATTTTATTAACGACATCCACAACGCTGTCGGCATTGGCTATGCGAAGCGTGAACAAATCGCTGTCCATAAATCCGGGCCGGTGAATCTGAATGTGCGATATCTCTGTGCCAATTATAGTCTGGACACGGTCGTTGACCATCCCGTTCATAAATGCCATGAGGAATATACCCGCAAAAATTCCAAGAGTAACAGCCGTAATAATTACAAAGCTCCGGAGTTTGTTCCGCCATAAATTTCGCCAGGCAAATGAAGATATCATAACAGAATAATTTTTAGTTAACTTCTTAAAGCTTTGCTGATTTTCATCCGTGATATGTTCAGCACAGGGTATATGCCAATCAGAAGAGTAAATACGAAAATCGTAATAGCCTGATAATAGAATATCGGAGGAATCATAGAAAATGGCATTATAGGTTCAAACCCCATGAGCATAACCGTTTCTGCAGCCTGACCGGTGAGCGGAATAGGGTGAAGCATAAAGTACCACAAAAGAGGGATACTGGCTGTAATACCCGTAATTACTCCCACAAATCCCAGCATCACGGTTTCCATTGCCACAACATATTCGAGTTTGTATTTTTGCATTCCCACGGCCACAAGCACACCAAACTCCTTTCTTCTCTCAGCCGTCATCATCATTACAGTTCCAAATATTCCAAAAGCTATAATTATATACAGGATACCCTTCATAATAACACCTGAAGCCCGGTCGCTGTCAATCTGCTTTATTAACATGCTGTTCATCTCTTTCCAGTCCATCACCTCATACTCCTCTCCAAGTCTGGCAGCAAGCTCCCTTTTTATGCGGGGAACATCATCTGCATCCTTAACCATTATAACAAGCGAGGTGAGCCTCTCTTGTGCAGAGAACAATTCCTGCGCAGTTGTTACGTCCATATATACAACCCTTCTGTCCAAATCTGGAGAAGGCTGCTTTATAATGCCTCGTACCGGATACTTGCCTGCGGCACTCACACCGTGATATCCCTGGCTCAAAAGGACAAGAGTATCATTTATTCCTACCTTCATATATTTTGCAAGAGCACTTCCCAGAATAACGCCCGCATCTCCGTCTGCCAGATAACTCCCTTCAGAAACCCTTTTTGAAAGATTTGTAATGCTGTCCTCTTTTTGAGGTGAAATTCCTATTACCATTACGCCTTTGGTAATATCTTCAAGCGAGGCAAGAGCATAGTTCTCAAGTCTTGGAGTAGAAACTGTAATCCCCTTTACAGACGGCATCTGTGTTTTTAAAGAGGAGTAATCCAGAGTGTTGTTGATTACTTTGTCGTCCCAATACCCTTTTTGATGTACTTGTATGTAGCCGGAGTAGAAATTGACGATTGTTTTAATATACATTTCGTAGGAGCCCTCCTGCATAGAAGACATAAAGGAAGAGAGGACAACACCAAAGAAGATGGAGGCTGCACAAATGAGAGTCCGGCGCTTGTTCCGCCATATATTTCGCCAGGCCAGTTTG